>JBHHXQ010000157.1:0-7978 GCA_046757105.1 Candidatus Krumholzibacteriia bacterium | reverse complement strand
AGCTCCACGAGGAGCTCGAGCAGCTCGAGCGCACCCGCGAGCTCCGGGCGGACGCTCTCGCGGCAGCTCTCGAGCAGTGCAGCACCGCTGCGGCGTGCCACCTGCAGATCCATCCGCAGGGCGTCCAGCTCCTCGCGCACGGCCCCGAAGACCTCGTCGCCGTCGCGGTAGCGCTGGCGCGCCGGGACCCGCGCAGCGGCCGGCAGGCTGGCATCGAGAGTTGCGAGGAAATCGGACAGCCGCTTGCGCAGCCCGGTCATCTCCTCGGCGTAGCTCCCGAGACGCCGTCGCAGCGCCAGCATCTCCGGAGACTCCGGAAGCGCGCGCCGCTCGGCATCCAGTCGCCGCAGCGGTGCCGCGAGTGCATCCGCCTGCGCGCTCCCCAGACGGTGGCCGAACGTTTCGGTGGCGACGCGCACCAGGTTGTGCGCCTCGTCGACCACCACGGCCCCATGGTCCCCGAGGATGCTGCCCTCGCTGCGTCCATTCGCGAGCAGCAGCGCGTGGTTGACGACGACGAGATCCGCACCGCGCGCGGCCGCGCGCGCGGCGTACACCGGGCAGGCCGGATCGCTCCGGCACGCGCGTCCCACGCACGTCTCGCGGCGGCTGCTCAGCTGCCGCAGGAGGTGTGGATCGAAGCCGGCGTGGAGGTCTTCCAGGACCCCATCCCGAGTGCGGAGCACCGCCAGGACGAGCTGCGCCGCCTGCAGGCTGCCGCCGTGCTCCGCCGCGCCTCGAGCCCAGCGCTCCAGCGCGCTGCGGCACACGTAGTTGTTGCGCCCGAGCAGCTTCGCGAAGCGCAGGGGGCGCCGCTCGCCGCTCGCACGCGGCAACGCTGCAAGGCCGAAGCAGCTCCACAGCTCCGGCAGATCGTGTCCGACGAGCTGCTGCTGCAGGTTGCGCGTGTGCGTCGAGACGACGGCGCGCTCGCCGGCGAGGACGATGAACAGCACCGCGGGCAGCGCGTAGGCGATCGACTTGCCGATTCCGGTGCCGGCCTCGACCGCCAGCGTGCGGCGCTGGAGGAGCGCGTCGAGAACTGCATGCGCCATCTCGACCTGGCCGTCGCGGCGCTCCAAGCCGCCGGCGCCACCTCGACGCCGCCACGCGGCCAGCTGCTCGAAGCAGCGCTCCAGAACCACGTGTGGATCGATGTCGCCGAGGTCCGCTGCACCCAGCGCACCGGGCTCGACGGCCGCGGGCGTCGGGCGCTGCCGCGGTCGCGACCCCTGCAGCGACAGCGTAGCCGCCGCGGCGAGGGCGCGGTCGAGCAGCGCGCGCTCGACGCCGGCGGTGGCGGGGAGCGTACCGAGGGCCAACTGCAGCAGGTCGCAGCGTGGCGGGCAGGAGCTCGTCGCCTCCAGGTAGGCGCGACCCATCTCCGCGGGCGTCTCCGGAAGCGCTGCGGCCGTCTCGGGCGCCAGCAACGCCAGCACCGTGCGGGCCGGCGCCACCAGGGTGTCCGCGTGCCGCCAGGTGCGCAGCTCTCCTTCCTGCACGTGCGCGCCGTGCAGGACGAGCGCCGGACGTTTGGTGGGCGTGGCGACCTCGGCGCCGGACTCGAACGCCCGCCAGCGCAGCACGCCGTCCTGCCGGCAGACGACGACGACGTCGCGCGGAAACGGGCTCGTGCTCACATGCGTCACCTGACGATCCCCTCGGCGAGGACTAGTGCTTCTCGAGCAAGGCGAGCAAGCCGGCCTCGTCCAGGATCGGCCGCTCGAGCTGGAGCGCCTTGTCGTACTTGCTTCCGGGATCCTTGCCGACGACGACGTAGTCGGTCTTCTTGCTGACGGAGCCGCTCATGCGGCCACCGCGCGCCTCGATGGCCGCCTGCGCCTCGTGGCGCGGCAGTCTGGCGAGCGGTCCGGTGAGGACGAACGTGAGCCCGGCGAGAGACTGCGGCGCGCCGGGTGAGCGCGCGCCGGGCACCAGAACGCCCAGGTCGCGCAGCCTCTCGAGCAGCCGGCGGTTGCCGCGCCGGCCGAGGAACGACACGATGCTGGCCGCAACGCGCGGGCCGATGTCCTCGAGCTCCTGCAGCTCCGTCTCGCTCGCAGCGAACAGCGCGTCCAGATCCGGGTAGCGGCTGGCGAGGACGCCGGCGCCTTGCAGCCCCACGTGGCGGATGCCGAGGGCGAAGAGCTTGTGGCGCCATGGGCGCTGCTTGCTGGCCTCGATGCCGTCGATCAGGTTGCCTGCCGACTTCGCCGCGAAGCGCTCGAGCGGCAGCAGGTCGTCCACGCGCAGCCGGTAGAGATCGGCAAAGTCGTGCACCAGATCGTTCTCGAGAAGCAGCCGCACGTTCTGCGAGCCGAGTCCGGCGATGTCCATGGCGTTGCGGGAGGCGAAGTGCTGGAGCCGGCGCTCGAGCTGCTCCGGACAGCTCGGGTTCTCGCAGCGCACCGCCACCTCCTCCGGGCTGTCGACCAGAGGCGAGCCACACGACGGGCACTTCTTCGGGAAGCGGAACGACTTCTCCTTGCCCGTGCGTCGCTCCTTCAGGACACAGACCACCTTGGGAATGACGTCGCCGCCGCGTTCGAGGACGACGATGTCGCCGAGGCGAACGCCGAGGCGCTCGATCTCGTCGCGGTTGTGCAGCGTGGCGCGCGTGATCGTGATGCCGTTCAGCCATACCGGCTCGAGGTCGGCCGTGGGTGTGACCGTGCCGGTGCGCCCCACGCGCACGATGATGTCGCGCAGCCGGGTCTCGGCCTGCTGCGGCTCGAACTTGAACGCGATGCTCCAGCGCGGCGCCTTGGCGGTGGCGCCGAGCTCGCGCTGCTGCGCCAGCGACTCCACCTTGAGGACGGCGCCGTCGATCTGGTACGGCAGCCCGTCGCGCTTCTCGCGCAGCACCTCGATCCCTTCGAGGACCGCGTCGAAGTCCCTGCAGTGGCGGTTGAGCGGGTTCACGGGGAAGCCGGCGCGCTTCAGGGCCTCGAGGAACTCGGACTGCGTCCGCAGGCCGAGCGACTCGGCATCGACCAGCTGGTAGACGTAGAGCGTCATGGGACGCCTGGCGACCTGCCGCGGATCGAGCAGCTTCAGCGAGCCGGCCGTGGAGTTGCGCGGGTTGGCGAACGGCTTCTCACCGGCGGCCTCGCGCGCCTCGTTGAGGCGCCGGAAGTCCTCCAGCCGCATGAAGATCTCGCCGCGCACCTCGAACTCGTCCCAGCGGGCGTCCACCCGCTTCGGCAGCGTGCGCAGCGTGCCGACGTTGCGCGTGATCTCGTCGCCCTCCCGGCCGTCACCGCGCGACACGGCGCGCACGTAGCGGCCGCGCCTGTAGTGCAGGCTCACGGCCACCCCGTCCAGCTTCGGCTCGAGCAGGTACTGCGGCTCCTGGCCCCCCAGAAGCCCGACCAGGCGCTCGTGGAAAGCGCGCAGCTCGTCGACGTTGTAGGTGTTGTCGAGCGACAGCATCGGCACGCGATGCAGTACGTTCGGAAACGCCTCGTCGGGCGCGCCGCCGACGCGCTGCGTCGGCGAGTCGGGTGTGCGGGTCTCGGGATGCCGCTCCTCGAGGTCGGCCAGCTCGCGCAGCAACGCATCGTACTCCTCGTCGGAGATCTCGGGCGCCGCTTCCTCGTAGTAGAGTCGATTGTGCCGCTCGATCTGTCGACGCAGCTCCTCGACGCGCTTGCGAACCGATGCGCTCAACGCGACTCCTGAGGGATTTCGGCCGGGGATGCGACGGGCGGTCACCGGGGCCGGCAGCCGATTTTAGGCACGCCGTGTGGCACACCGCAAGCCCCGCCAGGGCGTGCGAGCCGGGCGCCGGTCCGCGCTCACCGAACCGCGCGCCGGAGCCCCGGGCACGACGCCCAACCAGGTCGATGCGGCCATCGGCAAGCCACACGGACCCTGCTGCGATCAGAATTCGATGGTCGTTCCTGGTTGCAGGACCCGGATGCGCGGATCCTCGAGGGCTTGGAGGTCGTCCAGCGTCTCCGAGCGTGTCGCCTCCTTGAGATGGTAGACGTAGATCGGCACCTCACGGAGCCGCAGCTTCCCGAGCTCCACGCGCAGGGTCGCCGGCGTCAGGTGGCCGCTCACCTGGGCCAGCGCATGGAGCCGGTCCGGGAAGGTCGTCTCCACGAGAATCGCGGCCACCCTGCCTTCCCGGCGGTCGATCTCCTCCCAGAGCGCGTCCGTGGGACCCGTGTCACCCGAGTAGACCAAGACACCGGACTCAGATTGCAGAAGGAACGCGACGCAGCCTCCCGGGTGGTTCACTGGAATCGCGACCACCTCGAGGGGGCCCAGGTCCAGCACCTCGCTCGTTTCGAAAGGACGGTACTGCAGTGTGGCCTTCTGCATCGTCGGCAGGGATGCGAAATCGGGCCAGATCGCATCGTTGAGCAGGTGATTCCGCAGCTTGGCCAGCGTCGACGTCGTGCCCCGGATCCGCACCGGCCGCTCAATGCGCGTGAAGATGTTCTCGGCCAGGAACGGGAGATCTCGGACATGGTCGAGGTGCGCATGGCTCAACAGGACGTCGTGGATCCCGCACTGTTCCTCGAGCGAGAGAACCGATGCTGCCGACCCGATATCGACGACGGTGCGCTCGTCGATGAGAAAGCTGCACGGATCCACGCCGGGGGCCTGACTGCCAGAGCATCCCAGCACTCTGAGAATCATCGCCGCCCTCCCCTGCCGCCGGGTCGATGCATCCGCCGTCGGGTCGATCCCGACCCCGCATCACACCGCACGTCACGCAGCAGGTTTGCTGACCCATCGTTCCCGGGAGCGGTTTCACCGTATGGCAAGCCGATGCGGAATGCAAGACCCTCGACCGCCAGCGTAGTCTCGCGTGACGACTTCACGCTGGAGGTTCTCCGGCGGACCGGGTCGCGCTGATCTCGAACACTTCGATGGGTTCGTCGATTCCTCTGACATTCTGCAGACCGAGGGACTCGAGATGGGTATCGGGCAGCGCGTCGCGCACGAGTCGGGCCGTCTCGCGGTCCAGGAGGATCTGGCCGTCGAGGCTGAGGGTCTGCAAGCGTGACGCCAGGTTGACTGCGTTGCCGATCACGGTGAACTCCAGTCGCCGATCGCTTCCCACGTTGCCCGCGACGACCGCCCCGCTGGCGATGCCGATTCCCAGCCGGATCGGCGGCTTGCCGGCCTGCTCGCGTGTGCGGTTGTGAGCGTCCAAACGCCGCCGCATCGTCTGTGCCGCCTGCACGGCGCGGCAGGCATCATCGGGATGGCCGATGGGCGCCCCGAAAACCGACAGAATGGCATCCCCGAGGAACTTGTTTACCGATCCGCCGGCATCGAAGATCACGTCGACCATCTCGGTGAGAAACGCATTCAGCTCGTCCACCAATACCTGGGGCTGCAGCGATCCGGTCCACGACGTGAAGCCGCGGATATCCAGGAACAGGACGGTCACCGACCTGAGCGAGCCCCCCAGCTCGATGCGTCCGGCGTTCTCGAGGATGCCCTCCATGAGATCCGCAGAAACGTAGCGGTCGAAAGTGCGGCGCAGGATCTGCTTCTCCTGCTCCTGACCGAAGAAGGCGAAGACAGCCGCGCCGGCATAGCCGAGCACCAGGGTGAGCACTGGCGGGACGAGATCCACCATGATGGACGCCGCGCCGAACAACAGATGTGCGGCGAGAAAGCTCGTCGCCAGGATGGCCACGCTGAGCCACAGCCACCGGGCCGGTCGCATCCGGGGTCCAAGGCCCGCCCCGAGCAGGAGCAGGATGGATGCGATCAGCAGGCTGGCGGCCACCGGTGGCCGGCGCACCCTGCGTCCGAGCAGGAGATCGTTCAGGAGGTTCGCGTGCACGTAGAGCAACGGTGTCGAGGCGCTCAGGGGCGTGATCCCCAGATCGACGCTGTAGCTGGACCTTGCCGTGAGTCCCACGAGGACGATCTTGTCACGGAAGCGACGCTCGAGCTCCGAGCTGACCCGTTCGGGTGCGTCGGGATCGCGCGCCGACTTGATCAGCACGAGAGCGTCGAAGTAGCTGATCCGGTGCGTCTCGAAGTCGGTGACGTCGCCGACGTAGTCCACTTCGTGCAGGGCGCCATGCGGGATCTCGAGAAGCGGCGTGCCGTCGGCCTTGCGCAGGCGGCCGCCTTCGGTGTCCAGCGTGACGTCCGCGGTCCGCAGCCCCTGGCTCTGCAGCCAGCAGACCAGCGCGAGTGCCGGCATCACCGAGTGTCCGTACTGCAAGAGCAACGGTACACGACGGATGCTGCCGTCGGCTTCGAGGTCTTCCAGGAGGGTGACGTGTCCGAGCCCAGCTCCCGATTGCAGATAGGGCTCGTACGGGGGGTCGACCGAGAAGCCTTCGTAGACGTCTGGCAAGACGCGTGGAATCAACGTGCGGGGGGGCAACGACGGCTCACGCTTCGTCGGGTTCTCGCCCTCGAGAGGAGTCATGACCTCGCGGAAGTGGGTCGCGACGACCACGCGCGGCGCGTACGTCCGGATCAAGTGCGCGAGGACACGATCGTCGGAACTCTTGGCCGCTGGCGTGTTGAAGAAGAAATCGAAGCAGACCACCCTGGCACCCGCCTGCATCAATCCCCGCAGCAGGACCGCGTGCAGCGAACGGGGCAGCGGGAACTGACCGCCGTATTCGCGAATGGTTCGATCGTCGATTTCGACGAGCAGCAATTCCGGGTGGATCGAACCGGCATGGCGCTGCCGATAGCGCAGATCCTCGGTCTTGAGCTCGACGATGCGGGAAAAGCGCAGCCCACCCACGAGGATGGCCACGAAGGGCATGAGGACTGCAAGCAGGACCGCACGTCCCCAGCGTGCGGATCGCGACCGCCCGAGCCAGAACGAGCTGAGGTGCGCTCCGATGGACACGTCCTACCGGGTTGTGGACAGGGTCATCCAGAACAGCCGATCGGCGTCGACTTCCGCCCGTGCCTGCGCGGCCTTCGCGCCCCCCGGCCGCGGGCTCATCCGCCGCCGGGCCGCGGGCACTTCGTCGACTCCTCGTTCGGCAGGCTTCGCTTCGTCAGTGTCGACGGCGCCATCCGCCCGCGTGCTGTCCTCGCTCAGCACCGGAATCTGGGCCATCGCGCGTGCCAACAACTCCTCGATCTCCGCCTCCTGGAGATCGGCCTCGTCGCTGCCCCGGTTGGGATCGGGACGTTTCGACGACAGACCGAGCATGTAATAGGCCTGCTGCGGGTCGCCAATCAGCTCGAGGCCCCGGCGGGCGTGAGCGGCGCTGGCGCTGTCCTCGCCGAGCGCGTGCAAGAGGATCCCCAGGTTCAGATGGATGCCGCCCTCGTCGGGCCGCGCCTGGATGGCGCGCTCGTAGAGTCCTCGCGCGCGCTCGGTCTCGCCCTGGAGGAAATACACGTTGGCCGTGTTGTTCAAGGCCGCGGCGTTGTCGGGAAACTCGACCAGAACCAGGCTGAAGTAGCGCAACCCGTCGTCGAGGTGCCCATCCTTGACGTAGATGACGCCCAGCTCGTTGCGCAGATGCGCCTTCTCGACATCCACGCGTGCCCAGGACGTGGCCACGGTGCAGATCGCCACGATCCCGAGGGTCGCCAGCGCCCGCCCGCGATGCGTCCGCATGCCCGACACCTCCGTCATTGCTTCTTCCAGTACAGGACCTCGACGATGCTCTCGGCTTCGATCCGGCCGGCGCGGCTGGCGCCGGCGAGCACGGGGATCTTCGTTCGGCCATCGCCGCGGCCCCGAACCGGCTCCGCGGTCGCCGTGGAGTCTGCACCCACGACGCCCCGCTGTCGCGCATCGAGACTGTCCACCCCGCCCGGCACCAGCAGGGAGTCGGCCGCAGAGTCGGGAATCGTCGCCATGGCCTCTCGCAGCAGGCGCTCGATGGACTTCAACGTGAGCTGCTCGAGGGCGATCGACTCGCCGGCCCGCGCCCCGGGCGTCTCGACATCGCTGACCCGGATGCCGAGGAGATCCATGGCCGGTCCGACCCCGCGGGCGCCCTCGACCGCGGCGGCCAGC
>JBHHXQ010000156.1:0-8020 GCA_046757105.1 Candidatus Krumholzibacteriia bacterium | reverse complement strand
GCGCCCATCGAAGAGAGTAGTGCCCGGCCGCAAGCGACCTCGACCTCGGACTTGGCCGGATCCAAGCTCCGCGGCGTCGGTCCCCACCCGTTGCGCGCCGGGCACCATCCCGGGGGTGTCGTTGCTGACCTGGATCGCAAGCGGTGGGGATCACGCTTGCAGTGAACACGCCGAAATCTGGGCACATCGCCCCGACACCACTGGGTCCATCTTCCTGGCGTGGTGACACTAAGAAATGCTGCGACCCGGGAGTTGTCAAGCGACCGGGCGCGGTCTTTGCGCGGCCGGGATGCGTCGATATCGGGCCTGGGATCCGGCCTCGAGGGGTTGGGCTGCTCGGCGTGTGGGGGCGCTAGACAGAGGGGTCCAGCACGTCCATGAAGGCGCTGACCGAGAAGACGGCCTTGCCGGCGCCGGGATCGCCGTATCCGGGTGGGACGGGAAGAGCGTGACGGCGATGCGTGTCCCGCCACAACCGCAGCAGCCCCACGTGGTATTCGAGCGGCGCCGGCCCCTGATCGCGCCCCAGCACGGAGAGAGGCTCCGGACACCAGGTGGTGAAGCGCGGCGCCACACCGTGTGACATGAAGAAGTCGAGGCCCTCGCCCGTGGAGCGCAACGCATCCCCGACGTGCGTGAAGCCGTGCGGCCCGGCCATCTCCACCCCGGCCACGAAGTTCGGGATGACGTTCTGCGGCCCCATCACGTCGGCGGCCTGCAGGGTGCGCCGGATCCAGCGGTCGCGCCCGATCACCCGATCCTTCCCGGCGCAGAGAATCGCGAACAACCGCGCGTCCCAGACCTCGTAGTTCGGGTGGTAGATCTTCACGCCAGCATCCTTGAAACGCCGCACGTCGTCCGGCTCGTGTGCCTGCACGACCAGCTTCGAGATCCAGCGATTCGGGAAGCGCCGCTCGATCGCCTCGGCGTAGCTGCAGTAGAAGTCCACCTCCGATGTGCCCTGCAGGTGCGACGTGATGCTGCCCCCGGTGATCGTGTAGGCGCGCGTCGGATGCAAGGGCAGCACCGGGCCCTGGACGTCGAACTCCGGACCGGCGTCGCGCATCGACGCGCCGGCACCCTTCTCGGCCTGGTCGATGATCTCGAGCGCCGCCAGAACGTCGTCCAGCTCCTTGACCTGGTTGTACGGGCGTCCGGCGCGGCGCTGCTGGCGGAAGTTCTCGTTGATGTCGCAGAACTGGCACTCCTCCTGGGCGCCGAAGTACTGGCACAGGCGGAAGACGGTCAGATAGATGAGGTAGCCCCACTCGATGGTCGGAGCCACCTCGCGCATGATCCTTCCCTCGCGCAACGGACGCCGGTAGTACTCCGGATAAGGCGCCAGCTTCACATCGCAGAGCAGCTGATTACCGGCGTACAGGTGCAGACGGTCGCCGTCGGCATCGACGCGGTAGGGCGAGCGCGGGTTGAGACGCACCGAGACGATGGTGCGCCGGAGTTCGTGCAGTCCACCGACGAGAGCGATCTCCTCGGGCGCGTGCAGGACCTGTTCCTCGGGCAGGGCCTGGAGAGGTGCCATGTCGAAGGAGAAGATGAAGTAGGTCTTGGGCTTGAAGCGCGCCGACAGGCGCAGCGCCGCGTCCGAGAACGTGACACCGAGGCGCAGCAGATCTTCCTTGAAGATCGCCTCGAGCGGCAGATCGCCGAAGTCCTCGGCGAGGCGCAGGACGGCCTCGTAGGGCCGGCTCGAGGTGGACTCGCCTCGCTGGCCGGTGCCCTCGCCGTGGGCGCGGGTCGAGTTAGTCCTCGTTCTCGTCATCGCTGTCGCGGTTCTCCGGCGTTTCGATGTCGATGTCCATCGACTCGAGCGGCACGTCCTGGACCGGCACGATCACGATGCGTTCGTTGCGGGCGCGGTTCTCGGGCGTATCGTTGTCCACCATCGGGGCTTCCTCGCCGTAGCCGATCGGCGTCAGGCGGCGCGACTCGATGCCCTTCTCGACGAAGTACTGCGCGACGACCTCCGCGCGCCGCTGGCTGAGCAGGGCGTTCTGGTCGGCGGGCCCCACGTTGCTGGTGTGCCCCTGGATCTCGACCTCGAGATCCGGATACGCGTGCAGCGACTCGACGACCGAATCGAGCGCGGCGTACGACGCGGGGTCGAGCTCCGCCCCCGAGGGCACGAAACGCACCCCCTCGATCACCGTGGCGCTGTCGATGCGTGCCGCCGTCGGGCAACCCGCCTCGCCGACGTTCACGCCGCTCGGCGTGTCCGGGCACTGGTCGCTCGCGTCGAGCACACCATCGCCATCGTTGTCCGGATCCGGGCAGCCGTCGTCGTCCTCGAAGCCGTCCACGTCCTCGGCCTCGTCCGGACAGGCGTCGACCGCGTCCTGCACACCGTCGCCGTCGTTGTCCGGATCGGGACAGCCATCGCTGTCCTGGTACCCGTCCACGTCCTCGGCCTCGTAGGGACACCGGTCGTCCTGATTGCGGATGCCGTCCTGGTCGGAGTCACGTTCGCTGAAGAAGTAGCTCAGGCTCACGTAGACGGAGGGGAAGAAGTCGTTGGCGTCGACGTGCGCGATGTTGGCGAGGCTGTCCCCGTGGGCACTGCTCGCACCCGTGTTGTCCGTCTCCTGCTTCGGCAGCCAGTCGATGCGCCCGCCCACCTGCAGGGACGTCCTGCCGAAGATCCCGAACTCGGCCCCCAGACCGAAGAACAAGTTGAAGTTGGTGTCCTGGAGCCGTGCTCTGTGGCCGTCTTCCTTGAAGCCACGTACGGGAGGTCCATCCGCGAACAACCCCTGGCTCGACTGGTCCGTGAGGTCGAAGACGTTCCAGTATGTGATGCCCGCGCCGACCACGGCCTGCGGAGTCCAAGAGGCGTCGGCGTCGTGGCTGTACAGGACGCCGAACTCGAGCTGCGTTGTCTGGTTGCTCAACAGGAGGTCGGTGTCCGGGAGGTCGACGGCGTCGAACGACCCGTAGCGGATCGCCCCCGTGATGTCGATGTGCCGCCTCCATCCGACCCGCACGCCGCCGAGAAGGATGGGCGACAGCTCGGAGTGGTCGATGTCGCTACCCACGTACTTGGCATAGCCGCCACCCAGAAACACACCGATGCGGTTCGAGTAGTCCTCCTGGGCCGCCGCAGGGACGGCTCCCACGAGGCCCCAGGCCAGGACCAGCGCAAACGTGACGACAGTGGATCTGGCTCGTGGCACGTGCATGCCTCGCCCCTCCTGCGATGCTGAACCCGGGGTTCCGGGGTGGAGTGGTAGAAGTCCGGCGTGGGGAAAACGACAGAACCGCTGGAGGTTAAATGCCTTCGAGCCTTTTGTAAAGACCCCTGGCGCGCCCGAGCCGTCGTCGCCGGCGTGCCGTCGGATCTCGCGCACCGGCGCCGGGACGCCGGCCGCCGATCCGGCCCCACTCGGGTCCTGCCGCCATCTCGATCCTCGGCGCGGCCCCGGCTTCGCCCGGGATCCCGATCCGGCCCTCCGTCTCAACGCCCGCGCCCCGCGCGCCCGCCGCTCCGGTTTCCGGATCGGCTCGACGCCCGCCGCCGCCGCCCAGGGTCATCGGAGCGTCCGAGCCGCTGGAGAACGGCCTTCACCACCAAAGGCCAGACAATGGTGGCGTCGGCGAAGACCTCGGCGTACCGCCCCCCTTCTGCCGGCGGCACGAACTTCCCCCAGGAGACCCCCTCCGAGTAGGTGCACCCGGAGAGACCGCCCCAGTGCGCCGGCTCGGGGCAGATCCGCACGCCGTACTGGAAGCGCGCCAGACCCCGGCCGACTCCTGCGCGCTTTTCGAGGATGTCGAGGTAGGGTCCGACCTGCTGCGCCCAGTTGCGCGGCACGCCGCCGCCGATCGTGAAGATTCCGATGCGCTTCTGCGAGTCGATGCGGCCCGTGTAGTCGTCGAGATCGAGGAACGGATCGAACTGCAGGCGCGGCTTGCCCTCGCGCTCGCGCCGGTGGTTGTGGATGGCGAAGTCGAGACCCAGTTCGGAGTCGGTGAAGGCGGGCACATAGACCGGAACATCGTTCTCGTAGGCGGCGAGCAGGATGCCGCGTCCCGCCTTCCGGCCCCACAGGTACGCACCCAGCTCGCGGTTCAGGCGCGCGCTGGACCAGGGGGTGCCGTCGGCGGCGGCGTCCAGGACATCCATGATGACATGCTCGATGTCGTCGAGATTCCTCTCGAGCTCGAGCGTGTCGTACACGCGGTTGTAGCCCCGCTCGAAGAGCTGCTCGTCGTCCATGGAGGGATCGTACTTGAAGTGCACCTTGCCGGCCGCCTCGACGAAGCCATGCGCCATGAGTGCACCCGTCGAAACGACCGCCTGCACCATGCCGTTGTCGATCATGTCGCAGAGCACGAGCCCCATCTTGGCGACGGTCATGGCACCCGAGATGGTGGCGACGACGTAGCACTCTTCGTCCTGGGTCATCTGCAGCAGGACGTCGGCCGCATCGCTCACCCGGCGGGCACCGATGGCCGCGCCCGCGAAGGCCTGGACCAGATCCGAGACGCTGTCCACGCGCGACAGATCGACCGGAACCATGGCTTCGAGCTCGTCGTCGAAGCCCGTTCCGTAGCGCTGCTCGACGCGCACACCGCGCGATCCACGGCCCGCGGCCCGGAGACCCGAGGGGGTTCCCCCGGAGGTCTTTCTCGACGTGGGGTTCGACCCCTTGCGCGCGTTGCCCTTCCGGCGAGCACGAACACCGGCCTTGCGTCGACTCACGCCTCACCTCCACGGGAATGTTCGGAGCCCGATCAACGGAGCGTCCGCGAAGAAGCACGAGTGCGCATCATAGCACGTCGTTGCAGCGGATGAGCGAACCCGCGCCGCAGGGTCCGCCGGCGTTCTCCGGGTTCCCCGGACCGGGTGGGTCCGCTGACGCCCCGGCCCGCGGGCGCGTGCTCAGCTCTTGCGGCGATAGACGAGAACGTACTCGCTGTGCCAGTGCTGCGGGACCGTGCGCATCAGGTCGTACTGCTCGTGGAACTCGGGCAGGGCGTTCATGCTGTAGTCGGGGATGCGCTGGAAGGAGTAGCCGGCGCCCTGGTCGTTCAGTGAAACGAGCACGATGTAGTCCGGCTGCCTCGAAAGCACGTACTCGGGATCGGCCTTGTAGTGCATGCGTCCCCCGAGACGTGCGATGTGTGGGTCGATCAGACCGAACATGTCGAGGATGCGACGCTCCGAGAAGTAACCGACGGCTCCAACGTCGCTGATCGCGATCGTCGCATCCGACGCGGTGTTCTCCTTGAACCACAGGCCCAGCTCCTCGTAGTTCTGCGACAGGTAGTTGTGCGACTTGAGCGCCGGAAGGACGATGCGCGCAACACGCAGTTCGGTGTTTCCCATGCTCATGTAGGTGGCCAGCAAGACCACCGCAAGCGTGGCGTATAGGAGCGCGGCCCGCAACGTGCCCGGGAGCACGAGCGACAGCAGCAGCTCGATGCCGACCGCGATCAGAGCCGCCACCACTGGCAGGACATGCGCGTAGAAGCGGAAATGGTACATCCAGTCGCCACCTGCAACGACGACGAATCCCACGTACAGCCCGAGGGTCACGAGCGCGGTCCAGTAGACGGCGCGCGCGCGTCCCAGAAGCATCGGCACCAGCGCCAGGCCGACGAAGAGGACGCCGCCGCTGTCGCGCAAGAAGTCGAGCGTGTACTGCACGCCGTCGATGATGCCGTGCAGCCCGCCGCTCGTCTTGGCATAGTAGGTATTCGGGAACGGAGCCCCGAAGTAGCTCCAGCGCCAGACGTAGTAGCTTCCGAACAGCACGGCGTAGGCGAGAAGCTCGAAGCCCACGCTGCGCCGTGATTTCCCGCGGTGTTTCCCCCACCGTCTCGAGATCAACGTGCCGCGCATCAGCAGAACGACGAAAGCCACTGCTGGACCTTCCGGACGTGTCACCGAAAGAAGCAACAGAAGGAGCACGAGCAACGTGCGGCGCGCGATTCCCGGCGGCGATTCGCCCACCGCAACGAGGAGGGATGCGATGACCAGCAGCGCAAACAGACTGGTCTCCAGCCCAGCCACCGAGTGCTGCACCAGAAGGGGCGAGACCGCCAGGTAGTACGGCGCCAGCAGCGCGGTCAAACCGACCCGTGGAACCAGTCGCAGCGCCAGGAACCACGAAAGCACCAGTGAGAGGAGACCCGCCACCAGGCCGACGATCTTCGAAACGCCCTCCGGGTCCAACCCGGCGCGCACGGCCGCCGCTCCCACCAGCACCCACGAGAAGTTCGAGTACCCCTCGACGCGTTCGCCGGCATTGAAGACCAGACCCTCACCCTGGGCCAGGTTCTGCGAGTAGCGGAACGTGATGAACGCGTCGTCCTCAGTCCACTGCCAGTAGATGCGCGCGTGGTAGAAGAAGACACCGGCGGCCACGAGGAGCAGGAACCACGCGAGCACGCTCCTCGACGCACGGGGTGCCTCGGCCCCGGTGGGGTCCGGTCGTTCGGGCTGGGCCAGGTCGACCTGGACGGGATCCGGAGACTGGATTCTGCTCAAGTGGACGCCCTTCGGCTCAAGAGTCCCCACCGTGTTCCAGCACGTCGTCCTCCGAACTGCGGCCGTCCGAGCCGCGCCCGTCGGCGGCAGCCGACCCGCCCGGGCCCGGCGCGCCCGATGCGACCCGCCGCGGACCCGCCGATTCCCCCGGGTCCGGAGCGGCCGACCGCGTCTGTGACGGTGTGCGGGCCGGGTGCGCCCACGCATCATCCGCCTCGTCGTGTGTGGGCACGTCCACCACCCGGAAGTCGCCCTGGTGGATCTTGGCGAAACGCCGGAACGCAACGTCGGGGAAGCGGACGCGCAGGCGCGGCTGCCCGTCCCCGCTCACCGTCTGATTCCGGATGCGCCCCTCGCGGTAGCAGAACGACAGGACCTTCGACGCCCGCCGCAGCACGTCGATCTCCACGTCGACCGTGCGCGCCCGGACCTGGGAGAGGATGGCATTCCGCAAGGCGTCGAGCCCGTCGCCCGTCTGCGCCGACGTGAAGAGCGCCCTCGGATGGTGACGCAGCATCACGTTGATCAGGGTCGGATCGTCCAGGATGTCCAGCTTGTTGAATACCATGAACGTGTCGCGTGGACCATCGAGAATCTCCCCCAGGACCTCGTGAACCGTGTCGATGTGCGCGGCCAGATTGGGGCTCGTGATGTCGGCCACGTGCAGGATCAAGTCGGCATCGTTGATCTCTTCGAGCGTGGTCCGGAAGCTGGCAACGAGGTCGTGAGGAAGCTTGCGGATGAAGCCGACCGTATCCGTGAGCAGCACGTGTGCGCCGCCGGGCAGTGCCAGTCGGCGCGTCGTGGCGTCGAGCGTCGAGAACAGGCGGTCCTCGGTGAGAAGGTGGCTCCCGGACAACGCGTTCATGAGCGACGTCTTGCCGGCATTCGTGTATCCCACGATCGCCACACTGAACTCGCCGTGCCGCGCCTTGCGTTGCGTCACGGCGATCTTGCGGCGATCACGCAGCTGTCGCCGCAGGTGCGCGATCTTCTCGCCCACGCGGCGGCGATCCACCTCGAGCTGCGTCTCGCCCGGGCCGCGCGTGCCGATGCCGCCGTCCTGCCGCGACAGGTGGTCCCACAACCGCCGCAGGCGCGGGCGCATGTATTCGAGCTGTGCCAGCTCCACCTGCACCATGGCTTCGCGGGAGCGTGCGTGGCGCGCGAAGATGTCGAGGATGAGTTCGGAGCGATCGATGACGTTGCGCTGCAGCACGGCCTCCAGGTTGCGTGCCTGAGCCGGCGAGAGCGAATCGTCGAAGATGACCAGATTGGCGTTCAGGCGCTCGCAGAGTCCGAGCAGCTCGTCCACCTTGCCCCGGCCGACGTAGGTGCGCACGTTGGGCTCGCGGCGTTCCTGGACCAGACGCCCGACCGGCTCCGCGCCCGCCGTGCGTGAGAGCCGCGCGAGCTCGTCCAGGTTCTCCCCTTCCTGCGCGCGCGGTCCCGGCGGCAGGCCCACTCCCACGAGGATGCTGCTGTCCTCGACGCGCTGGTAGCGCCCTGACC
>JBHHXQ010000155.1:0-8031 GCA_046757105.1 Candidatus Krumholzibacteriia bacterium | reverse complement strand
GGTCCGGCACGGGGGGATGTTGGGTGGACGGGGCGCCGCCGAGTGCGCAGCAAGCCGGACAGCCTGGGTGAATGGGAGGTGTTGTAGGGAGCAGCAGTTGGTCTCCCGTCTTTTCTTGTCCTCCGTTGCGTAGGTACGATTCCCACGCCTGTATCGGGTTCTTTCTCCGCCGGCTCTCGTTGACACCCCCCGGGGCACCTTTCTATACTCCGCCGCGGCTCGTGACCGTTGTGGAATCAAGGCATTACGCCGTCCGCATGCACTCCTGCCCGAGCTGAAGGGGATCAGCGCTTGGCGTCAACCAGGATGGGCGCTCTGGCCTCCATGCTGCTCATCGGAGGCTTCGTTCTGCTGGCTCCGCAGGGCGAGCCCGTGCGCGCATCCCATCCGTGGAGGTTGCAGCCCGTCCGGGTGCTCTTCGACTCGATCGTGGTCGTCACACCGCACTTCTCGCCCAACGCCGACAGCCTGCTGGACGAGGCCGAGCTGCGCTACGCGCTCACCGAATCCACGCATGTCTTCGTCTACGTGAGCCCCGAGGGCTTCGCGGACACGACCGCCGTCCTGCAGGATTCCGTCCCGAACCCCAGGCTGTCGGCGATCCAGGTTTTCTGGGACGGCAGGGATCGCAGCGGGGCGGTGGCACCGGAAGGCGACTACACCGTGACCTTCTCCGGCTCCACGCTGGCGACCGGCCGCACACTCTTCAACACGCGCACGGTCCGACTGGACGTCACGCCGCCCCTGGTGCAGGTCCTCGAGATCGACCCACGCCCCTTCACGCCGGCGCTTCCCGGGAGCCTGACGACCATCCAGATCTGGATCGGGGTCACGCAGCAGTCCAACGCCGTCACCGACACGGTGGGTGTCGAACTGCTGTACGTCCCGAGTGACGCATCGCTGGACACCATCCCGTTGGAACCTGTGGACCGCTTCTCCGGGGACGGCAAGTACAAGTTCGTCTGCGGCGAGGGCTGCGCCGACGTTCCGCCGGACGGCATGCTGCGGATCGAGGCCTTCGGCTTCGACCCGGCCGGCAACATGACCACTGCAGTGGACAGCGTCGACAAGAACATCGAGGGGCCCGACGTCGTGATCGAGCATCCGAGTCAAGAGGGAACGATCGCGCCGGGCATCCAGTTTGCCGATTCCCTGGTGGGCACGGCCACGGACCGGCAAACGATCGTCTCGGTGACCATGCGACTCGGGAGTCCGCCCGACACGACCCGCTTCGACTTGGAGCCGCGCGACGGTGCGCCGGGTACGATCTTCCGTTTCTTCACGGACATCTCCGACCTGCTCGCCTCCGAGGGCGAGTACCCGATCGTGGTGCGCGCGTACGACGAGGACGGGGTCGCCGACCAGGACAGCATCGAGGTGACCGTCGACCGCACACCGCCCCCGGCGCCCGTCCCGTCGCCGTCCCTGCCCGACGTCGTCAAGTCCGAGCTTCTGCAAGTCGTTGTCCTCGTGGACGAGACGGACACCGAGTCCGTGCTGTTCGGTGGGGGCGCCGAGCCGGACAGCCTCGCGGCGGCGAACTCGGCGCAGGTCGTTGAGACACGCGAGCTCCTGCCGGGCCCGAACGATCTGGTGTTCGTGGCAATCGACAAGGCGGGCAACGCCTCGGACACGACGCGGGCCACCGTCGTCTGGGAGCCGTCCGGGGGAGTCGCCGCACCCGAGCACTTCCGGGCCGGCAACGAGATCCAGGTGCAGGTGGGGGATGCCGAGGCCGATGGGGTCGTCTTGCGGATTCTGGCGCTGGACGGGGCCCTGGTGCGGCGCTTCGAGGACGCGGAGAGAAAGCTGGTCTACAGGTTCGCATGGGACCTGCGCACGCAGGAGGGGCGGCCGGTCAAGAACGGGGCCTACCTCGTGGTGGCGCGTGTGCGCGACACGGACGGTGGCGCACGACGCCTCCGCAAGATGATCGCTGTCATCGAGTGAGGTGCGGGCGATGAGAGGGCGCACGCTCGTGGCGAGCTGCCGCATGCCGATGGTGAAGGCTCTGCGCTTCGTGGCGGTCGTGTGCCTGGTGTGGGGAGGCCGCGTGCAGGCGGACACCTCGAGGGGCGGGTCGTTCCTGGCTCTGGGGCACGGTGCCCGGGCGCACGCGATGGGTGGCAGCGGCGTGGCGCTCCTCCGCGACGATTCGGCGGTCTACTGGAACCCCGCAAACCTTGCATGGCTCGAGCATGGGACCGGCTTCACGCTGATGCATGCCGACATCCTGCCGGGGATCGACGACGGCTACGAGACGCTGAGCTTCGCGCGCGCCATGGGTGAGCGGCTCGGCGAGATGGAGCAGGTCGTCCGACCGACCCGTTGGGGCTACGGGCTGTTCATCTCACACATGGGCTTCGACTTCGACTCCGGCAGGAGCTGGACCGAGAACACCTTCCTGATCGGTGCCGCCTACGCTCTCAACAACTTCGCGACGCTGGGTGTCGGATTCAAGGTGCTGAGGCTCGACAACGACTTCGAGTCGGCGGACGCCAAGGGTGCCGGTGTCGACCTGGGCTTGAGCGTCCTGGTGCTGGATCGTCTGACAGCTTCGGTCGTGGGCCGCGACACGTGGACGCGGGTGCGCTGGGACACGTCGACCTGGGAGACGCTGGAGCCGTCGATCACGTTCGGCTTCGAGTACCGTCCGCTCAGGGGCTGGACGGCCGAGGCCGACTTCGTCCTCCGGGAGGACACGCTGCAGCGCACCGTGGGCGGCGTCGAGTGGCAGGCGTACCGCGACATCCTGTGGCTGCGCGGCGGTCTCACGGTCCTGAGCACGGACGAGCAGCGCACCTTCCCCAGCGCGGGCGCCGGAGTCCGCTTCTCGCGCTTCGTCCTCGACTACGCCGCCTCCTTCGACGACGAGGACGCCCTCGAGGTCGGCCAGCGCGTCTCCCTGCAGATCCACTTCTGAGCATTCAGGATGTGCACGCGGAGCGCCTGGGAGTCGTCTCTGTCTGTTGGGGTGGACCCGTTGGACCGCGTCCTGGCAGCATCCCGGAGGAACCCATTCGCCTAAGGCTCTCTCGTGTCCTTGCGTCAGAACGAGAAGACGGCATTCCACCGCCGCGCGCGCTTCCCGGCTTCGAGGCGTGCGCGGGTGATGGCGGCCCTGGGGGTGGGTGCGGCGCTCCTCGCCGGCGTCCAGATCGCCAGGCTGAGCGTCTTCATGCGAGACCCCGAGAGGCCCGAGTTTGGAGTCGACACCCCGGACGGATTCTTCGCCAAGCATTGCTGTTTGACGGGGTACGCCATCGCCAGCCGCCTCGCGACCCGAGGGAACGTCAACATCTTGATCCCGACCTCTATTGGGCTTCCTCCGGCGAGAGCGAGTTCCAGGCGAAGATCCGGGCAACTTTCACCATCGACCACTACCAGTACCCACCTCCGTTCCTGATCCTGCCGCGCTCGTTGTCCCTGGTCACCGGTGACTTCCTCCGGATGCGCGCCCTGCGGTTCGCGCTCGGCACGGCGGCCTTCCTCACGGCCCTGGCCGTGGTCGCCGTCTGGTGCGGCGCGGCGCGATCGAATCCGGAGTTGCTCGTCTTGCCTCTCCTGGTGGCGGCCCCCGCAACCCTGGCCACGCTTCAGATCGGGAACTTCCAGCTGATGGCCATATCGTTGGCGATGCTGGGGATGGTCGCGTTCGAGAGGAAGCACGACTGGCTCGGAGGTCTCCTCCTCGGATTCTCGATGCTCTCCAAGGTCTTCCCCGGGATCCTGTTGGTCTACTTGATCCTCCAACGACGGTGGAGACCCGTGATCTGGACGGCCGGGGCTTCGCTCGCGATCCTCGTCGTGACCCTCTCCCTCTTTGGTGCAGGACCGGTCCGGGATTTCGTCACGTTCCAGGTCCCGCGCATCGCGAGCGGCGACGTGTTCGCTTTCTTCACGAAGGCCAAAGTCCCGCGGACGGTCATGGCCAACACCGCGCTCTTCGGATTGCCTTACAAGCTGGAAGGACTCGGCCTGACGGGGTTCGACTCGTACCGGGTCGCTCAGGTCCTGACTCACGCGGACACGCTGGGGCTGGCCGTCCTGCTCGTCCTTCTGGCGCGAGCGCGACGGGCGCTTCGGGCCGAGGCGGCCTCCGGAGTCCGAACGGGGCCCGGCTCGCCGCTACGGGAGGCGCAGACCTGGCTCGCGCTCCTCACCCTGGCGCAGCTCCGCAGTCCTTTCCTCCCCTGGACCTACGGGATCATCGCCACGATGTGGTTGCTGCTGTTGGTCCTGCCTCGGACCCGGCATCGAATCTGGAAGACGGCTCTCGTGGGCGTCGCCTGGGTCCTCCTGGCGGTCAACGTCCCCTTCCGGTTCGGGCCCGATTCGTACCCATTCCATCTCGGCTTCACGTTCGTCGGGGTCCTGGGGATCCTCCTCTTCAATCTCACCGTCGTCACCGATCGGATCCGTCATCCGGATCCGCCGCCCGGATGAACGTCTCGTCAGCCGGGCGGTGCGCGGGATTGGGCGCCAGCGTCGAGGCGGGAACGCTGGCGCGCCTCATCATGCGGTTCTGCGATCAGCCGGCGTCATCGAGGAGATGCGCCGGAAGAGGCGGGTCACCCTGAATCATGGCCACCGGCTGCCCTGTCCGCGTCACATCTGGATCCACACAAGGACGTGTCGAGGGCGGCTGGCGCGCGCGTCTTCCGCCAGGGTGTTCTGGTCGGGGGGCGTGTGGGCAGCTCCGAGGGGATGGTGGCCGTGCCACGCGGCCACCACGGACGGGGTCGCGGAGGACCCCGATCGCCGAAAGCCCCAATTCGAGGGGCCGCCCCAGGTTGTGGAGGTGGGGGCGCCGCGACGACCGAGACGAAGGCACGACCGCAGCCAACGGAAGGAGAGTGCGATCGGCTGTTCTGGGCGGCGCCCCTCACGAAAGCATAGGGCAATTCCCTAGATTACCCATCCGGCATGTGCTCTATGATCGTGTCACACGGGCGGGGAGTGGCTCGCCGCGGCCCCAGTCGCAGTCCGGCCACGCGCCCGCAGCCCGGCCCCGGACGAACCGATCCCGTACAGTCGCTCCTCGCGAGGGCATTCGGGAGTTGGTGCGCTGCGAATGCCCTACGACCTGGAGCCGATTCCGCCATCACCCAGCGCCACACTGGGGCAAGCCGCTCGCCGCCGGTGCACTCCGACCCGCTCGCGATCACCTGTCCAGACGTTCACGATCCCGATCCAGCCATTCACGATGAGCGATCTGTAGAATGGTACTGTTCCGCCCGCTCCCACCCGGAGGTGGCATCGGAGCATGGAGTCGTCCGAGGCGAAGGTTCTCGAAGCCCTACGGGACCTCGGAGTGCCCCACGAGGTGCTGGGGATCGATCCCGAGTTCGCCGACACCGCGGCCTTCTGCGAGCGCTACGGCTACCCGCTCGAGCACTCCTGCAACGCCATCCTGGTTGCCACCAAGAAGGAGCCGAAGCGCTACGTTGCCTGTCTCGTCCTGGCGCACACGAGGCTCGACGTCAACCATCGCGTGAAGACGCTGTTGGGTGAGAGGGCCTCCTTCGCGTCCCCAGAGGAGATGCGAGCCCTCACGGGGATGCAGGTCGGCGGGGTGACGCCGCTGGCCCTGCCTCCCGGCGTGCCGTTGTACGTCGACGCCCGCATCATGGATCTGGACTGGGTCATCGTCGGCGCGGGCGGACGCTCCTCCAAGATCAAGCTCGCTCCCGCGACCTTCGAGAAGCTGGGTGCCGAGGTCGTCGAGGATCTGGCCGTCCAGCCATCGGACTGAGCCGAGGGTGGTCGGTGGCGGCAGGCCGCGTTTCCCGCCCCCCCACGGTGGACGGGTGTCCTAGAATGTCCTGATAGCAGGACGTCTTCTCCGGACGGGGGACTTCAGGACGTGGTCGGCAGCAAACTCTCCCACTACGAGATCCTCTCCAAGATCGGTGCCGGTGGCATGGGAGAGGTCTACCGCGCACGGGATACCCGACTCGGTCGGGACGTCGCGATCAAGGTTCTGCCGCAGGAGCTGCGCGACGATCCGGAAAGACGCGAGCGCCTCGAAGCCGAGGCGAAAGCGATCGCCGCGCTCAATCATCCGAACATCGTGACCATCCACTCGATCGAGGAGACCGACGGGATCCTCTTCCTCACCATGGAGCTCGTCGAAGGAACACCACTCAGCGAGACGATCACGGGCTCGACGCTGTCGCTCCAGTCCTTCCTGGAGATCGGGGTGTCGCTCTCCCAGGCGCTGGCCGCCGCACACGAGCGCGCCATCATCCATCGGGATCTGAAGCCGGCGAACGTCATCGTGGGGCCCGATGGGCGGGTGAAGGTTCTGGATTTCGGCATGGCCAAGGTGGAGCGTCCGACGCAGGTCTCGACCGGCGTGGACACCGTCGACGTGGCCGCGGACGAGGGTCGCGTTCTGGGCACCGTGCCCTACATGTCGCCGGAGCAGGTGAAGGGCGCGACCGTGGACGCGCGGTCCGATCTCTTCTCGCTGGGCGTGATCCTCTACGAACTGGCCACGGGACGGCGGCCCTTCGACGGGGAGGGTTCCGCCGAGCTCGTGTCCTCGATCCTTCGCGATCCACCCGACTGGACACTGGGACTCAAGCCGGGACTGCCCCGCGGCCTGCAGCAGATCATCGGGCGCTGTCTCGAGAAGGAGCCTGGACTGCGCTACCAGGACGCCCGCGAGGTCCGCGCGGCGCTCGAGCGCTTGCGGCGTGTGCCACATGCGGTCGACGCGTCCAGCCCGTCACCTTCGGTGGCCGTGCTGCCCTTCGCCGACATGAGCCCCGAGAAGGACCAGGGCTACTTCTGCGAGGGCATCGCCGAGGAGATCATCAACGCGCTCGCGAAGATCCGGGATCTGCGGGTAGCTTCGCGCTCGCTGGCCTTCCAGCTCGAGGCTTCGAGGACCGGAAGCCGCGAATTGGGCAGGCGGCTCGGCGTCGAGACACTGCTCGAGGGCAGCGTGCGCAAGGCCGGAGAGAGGCTGCGGGTCACCGCGCAGCTCGTGAGCGTGGCCGACGGCTACACGCTGTGGTCCGAACGCTACGACCGCGAGATGCAGGACGTCTTCGCCATCCAGGACGAGATCGCCGAGAACATCGCAGGGGCGCTGGAGGTGAGGCTCGATCCACGGCAGAGGCGGAGGATCCAGCGCATCCAGACGAGCAACGTCGAGGCGTACGACTTCTACCTGCGCGGCCGCCGTTTCTTCTATCGCGTACAGCGCACGGGCATGGAGTTCGCGCGCCAGATGTTCACGCATGCGATCGAGAGGGATCCTGACTACGCCCTCGCCTACGCCGGCATCGCGGACTGCTGCTCGTGGCTGTTCATGTACTTCGACAGCGCGCCGGCGAATCTGCAGCAGGCGCTGGTGGCGAGCCGGAAGGCCCTGCAGCTCGATCCGGTGCTCGCGGAGGCACACGCCTCGCGCGGTCAGGCCCTGATGCTCGACGGCTCCTACGAGGAAGCGGAGCGGGAGTTCGAGCGCGCGGCGGATCTCGATCCGAGGCTCTTCGAGGCCTACTACTTCCACGCACGATCCTGCTTCATGCAGGGACGCTTCGAACAGGCGGTCGATTCGTTCGAGAAGGCGGCCGAGGTCAATCCCACCGACTACCAATCGCACTTTCTGAGGGGCAACGCCCTCGAAGGCCTGCGTGACGCAGCACGCGCAAGCGCAGCCTACGAAGTCGGCGTGCAGCTCGTGGAGAGACGGCTGCAGCTGGAGCCGGACGACGTGCGAGCCCTGTACCTGGGAGCCCATGGCCTGCTCCGGCTGGGCGCTCGGGAGCGAGCCGTCGGCTGGATGGAGCGGGCACTGGCGCTGGATCCGGCGGACCCGGGCACGCTCTACAACGTGGCCTGCTTCCACGCTCTCGACGGCAACGTCGATGCCGGGCTCGATTTCTTCGAGCGGGCGCTGGCGGCGGGATATGCCCACCAGGAGTGGGTCCAGTACGACGTGTACCTCGATCCCCTGCGGGGTCATTCGCGCTTCGCGGCCGCCTTCGAAGGGCTCCGATGAACGGGACCGGCCGG
>JBHHXQ010000154.1:0-8032 GCA_046757105.1 Candidatus Krumholzibacteriia bacterium | reverse complement strand
CCACCGGGTGCAAAGCGTAGGCTGCCGTCAATGCCAAGGGGTGAGCCGCGTGCAGGCGCCGCGCCAGACGGTGCAGCAGGATGCACTGGCAGACGAAGAGGAGGCAGGTGAACGTGTTGGCGACGAGCCAGCCGGGGCCACGGAGCAACTCCTCGAGCGCCAGAAGGCCGGCCATGAGAAGCTCGACCAGAGGGTATCCGGGACGTCGCGAGACCACGTAGTCGCCGACCTGCCCGAGCCAGTGTCCGCTGCTGGCGACGCGCCACGCATCTGCGTCACTTCCGAAACCGGTGTCCAGAAGCCACCAGCGGCTTGCCGCGATCAGCGCCAGAAGGAGCCAGGTCGCCCACCAGTCGCTCCTGGGCCCCTCGTTCACCTGCTGCATCTCGGCACCCACAACGCTGGCGGAAGCGGGATCCGCCCGTTGCGGGCCACGCCGAATCGCTCGTCGGGCAGCCTGCGGGGTGGATCCCGTCGGGCACGGTCCGATGGCCCGCGTCGGCCGCCTACCATGCCTGACTCTCCTGTGTGCTGCGCGCCGATTGGATCGTGGCCGTCAGCGCTTCGGCGCAGCGGTCGATCTTCTGGAGGATCGCCGCAACCTCGTCGGCCGGCAAGCAGTAGGGGTCCTTGATCTCGACGTCGGAATCGGAATCCAGCGCCCCGAACCAGATGACCTTCTCGCCGGCGCGACGGTCGCGGTCGCGCAGCCGGCGTTGGGTGGCGCGGTCCATGACCAGGATCATGTCGGCCCAGTCGAGGGATTCCTGGTCCAGTGTGAGCGAGAGATGTGAGGCAAGATCGATCCCGCGTGCCGCCGCGATCCGACGCACGTTTTCCGGGGTCGGTCTGCCTGCCTCCGGGTGGAAGCCGGTCGACCGAATCAGCAGGTCGCCAGATTCCTCGAGGGCTCTCAGGCGTGCCGCGGCGTATGGGCTGCGACAGATGTTGCCGTAGCACAAAACGAGAATGTGACGAGAGGACGCTGCCAGCGTTGCCAACCGCGACTGCGTCTGTCGGCGTACCGAGTCCCGCAGCCGGCGCCTCCGGAGCCTGCCGGCGAATCCGCGGATCTCGCTCCAGGTGCTCTGGAGCACCTCGTGGAGGATCGGCATCGGGTCGCGAAGGCTCGCTCCATCCCAGATCTCGCGTCCCGACAGCGGGCGGAACCATTCGAGGAGGCTGCGCAGAAGAGGCCGGGTGAGAAGATGGGGGCCTCCACTGCGGTTCTTCAGGATTTCCTTGGTCCACTGGAGATCGCCCGCGAAGTTCCGAGCGTAGCGGCCCCGCCAGGGAGCGGCCTTCCCAGGCGTGCGGCGGTGCACGAGAAGGTCGACGAGAGCACCCGGGAAGTCCGCTCCACATCCGACGGCCAGCGGGAGCGAACCCCAGAAACGGCCGTTCACCTCCATCAGCCACTCTCGTTGGCTGGAAGCATCGACCCGGAACTCCACCATCGCGACCCCGTGCCACCTCAGGGCCTCCATGAGCGCCGTGGTGGCCTCCAGGAGCCGGGGAGGAGGCTCCATGGCTCTCCGATAGGTGCTCCCCCCACCCGTGAGCGGATACTCGTGGAGTCGTTCGTGACCGAAGGCCATGACGACTCGACCGTCCGCCGCGAGGACCTCGACGCCGATCCCGCGTCCCGGCACCCATTCCTGCACCTGCACCGTGGTGAGGGCCAGCAGGTAGGAGAGGTGTTGCCTCAATTCATCCGGTGACATCGCCAGCCGCGTATGGAGAGCCGAGCCCACCTGGCCAGTCCACACCTTGGAGCGTGTCGGCTTGACCACCACCGGGTAACGCGCCACCCATTGCTCCACGCCGGACGTGTCAGGCCATTCTTGTTCGCTCACGAATCGGCTCGCAGGGGTGGGAATCCCCACGGACACCGCGACCCGTCTCAGCTTTTCCTTGTCGAAGGCACCCTCCACCGCTCCGGCTGGTGGGATTGCCAGAACGGATCCGAGTCCGGATTCCTCCCGCAACTCGTGCAACGGGATCAGCGTCGATTCGGTTGCGGGAATGATCAACTCGAAACCTCGTCGGTGTTGGAATCTGCACAGCCAGGACTGAAAGCGCAGCTTGTCTTCGAGGGGATCGGGGTACACGACCTTTTGCGCGACGTACCGGGACGCGAACGCGGAGGATCGGATGCGTGGGGCTCCCAGGCAGCAGCGGTAACCCTTGCGCCCGAGGCTCTGGAGGACTGCGCGGGCCGCGTTGGAGTCCCCGTCAAGAATCAGGATCGTCATGGTTGTTCGAAACGGTGAAAGGCTGCCGAGCCGGCCCCGACACGCGAGGGCCCGGTCTCGAGCGTCGTGTCGAGGGTTCTTGGGAGTCCATCTGCTGAAGATGCGCATTCCCGGACGGGTCAGACGGAGCCCTCGAGAAAACCGCCTTGAGTTCGGCCACCATGTTGCGCAACCCGCCGTACAGAATCACCAGGAACTCTTCGAAGCTCAACCGGTCGTTCACGGCGAATCGGCGCAACTCGAACAAATTCGCCTCGGGACCATTGGACCCGGGAATCGTGGTGAGGGCACAAGTGTAACCGTGCTCTCGAAGCACGCTTTGCGTCACCGCGTCGAAATCCCCGCGACCACCGTTGGGATAGCAGAAGAGTGGAGTTCGACCCCCGGTCCTGTTTTCGATGATGCGCGTCGAGATCTCGACTTCCTGTCGCTGGCGTTCAGGGCTGCATTTCGCCAAGATGACGTGTGTGTGTGCATGGTTTCCGAAGCAGACGAGGCCGCTCCTGGACATCTCCAGCACATCCTCCCAGTCGAGTGCCTGATAGAGATCCGGCATCGGATCGCACGTCGAGAGACTTCGCTTCAGACGATCCTCGAGGCGTTCGAGGATGTCCAGTCGAGTTTCCTGGGGGATCTCCTTGAGTTTTTCCCGAACGGCGTTTGCAGTCCTTCTCCTGGACTCCACGTCTCGCAGGTCGAGTTCGATGCTTTCGTTCCCGATCCGCAGTTCGAAGACCCCGGGTTCCGCCGTACCCAGGGCCCACTCCAGACGATCCGGCCACAAGGGCTCCTTGTCTTCCACGAATCCCGTCGCCAGGAAGATCGTCGCTGGAGCGTTGTGCTGCTTGAGAATCGGGTATGCAAGGCTGTAGTTCGACTTGTATCCATCATCCATGGTAACCACAACGGAGTAGTCGGGAAGCTCGGTACCCTCGAGGCGGGCATCCACGACCTGCTGCAGTGGGATGACCTCGTGGTGAGCGGTCAAGTATCGAATGTGTTCTCTGAACCGGTCGATGTTCAGATGGTTTCCCTCTTGATTCTCGATGCCTCGATGATTCTCCCGCTTCGTGAAGCCATGGTACATCAAGATGATGACGCGTTTGCGGCTTGCGAAACGCATGAGGCGGGACAGCTGCAGCAGGCACAGGCATCTCAGGATGAGCCGGCGAAACATGGACTCGAGCACCCTCTCAGGCGATCCTCAAGGGATGAAACCCACGGCGAGCACGGGGCTCGCTCCGAATCGATCGCGAAGCGGCGAGAGATCCGGCCGGAATTCTCGCCCTCGGCGTCCGCACCGTCTCCCGGCTCAAGCAGGAGCGCGCGTGTTCATGAAGTCTTGAACATGCAAGCGCAAGAGCTGGATGTACCTGGTGGACGTCCGCCGGCGTTGCCCCCACATGCCGCGGCTGCTGAGGACTCCGGCGAGGAGAACGGCGAGAGAGGCGTGGCCTCCGAATCCGACGTCGACGCCAAGGTGGCGGAGACTGTCTCGCACCTCGGCGAACGGCGGCAGGCCGTGGACAGCCCTTCTCTCCTCGACGTCTGGAATCCGTCCCACGTTCACCGCATGCAGCGAGAACGCCGCTTCATAGAACAGCAGGTCGCAGAAGACGGGAGCACGCGCCGAGGACAGGCCCCAATCCACGACGCCGGACAGCGTGTTGCGCTCGAACAGCACGTTTCCGGGGAAGAAATCGCCCTGGGACAAGCCGGCAGGCCACCTGATCCCCCACATCCCGGACAGGCGTTCCTCCAGGGCCCGGAGCTCGGCCGCGCTCCAGCCCCACGTTTCGAGCGTCTCGGACAGCGCACCCGGGCTCTCGAGACGAAGCCATTCACCGACGCCGATCGGTTCCGACGGTGAAGCGAGTGCGACATCCCTGGCCCAGCGAAGCGCCGACGAGATACGGGCCGAGCACGAGAGCGCCCGTCGTGGTCCCCAGGTGTGGTGGAGCTCGATCTCACCGGGCAGGCAGGGGGTGAGAATGAAGGGCCGGCCGTTGACGGTCGCGCTGCGCACGAGACGGGGCACCACCCGGGTCAGCTCCGGAGGCAACGAGCGATGCACCAGCTCGAGCTGCTCGGCTTCACGACGGATGGTGGGATCGCTCGCGGGGGCGCGGGAGATCTTGGCGACGGCAACGGGCTGGGACGCGCGGTCCGCAATAGCGAGCAACACCAGCGCAGAGAGCGGCTCGGGGTAGTCCTCGGCGTTCAACTTCAAGAACTGCACCCGCCGAGGCTGGGGTGCGCCGGGGGCGATCTCCCCCCAACACTCGCGGACATGCTGCTCGAGCTCGGCAATCATGTGGTTGTCTCCCCGGGGCGTCGGACCACGAATGCATAGCACGAGGTGACGTACCGTTCGAGCCCCAGGCGGGCCGCGGCAAGCCGCGCACAGCGGCGGATGCCCCCGAGAATGCGCCGGGAGGAACGCGAGCGCTTTGCAAGGTAGGCGAAGGCACCCGGTGCTTCGAGCGGAACGATCTGGGTCGGGACGTTGTAGCCGGGCACGACTCCGTAACACTGCAGCTCGACGAATCCGCAGCGAGCGAACAGGCCGCGGTAGCCGGGCAGCGAGTACGTCCAGGCGCGGTAGTCGCGCTCGTGCTCGAAGGTGCGCGGGGAGCGCGCGGCGCGCAGGCGCGTGTAGGCGCGCGCCACCTGGCGCGGCATGAGGCTCGTGAAGCGCAGGCCCTGGTGGTCCGGGGTTCCGCGCCAGAACATGCGTCCGAAGCGGTTCTCGATGCCGACGTACAGCCAACCGCCCGGCCGGAGCAGCTCGAGGAGCTGGCGCAGGAAGGACTCCTGCAGCACCCGTGGGCTGCGCGGCGGACACCTGTCCCCGGCCTGGGGATCGGCCAGGCCGGCCCACTCGAGGACGCCGTTCACCGCGAAGACGTCGATGCTGGCGGGCGCGAAAGGCAGCGCGTGCAGGTCGGCGCGCACCGGGACGACGTTGTCGACCGCATCTTCGTGCGCGCGGATCGAGATGAACTCGACGCGCTCGGCGATCTTCTCGACGGCGTAGTGCCGCAGCACGTGCGGCGACAGTGCGAAGCTGCTCGCGCCCCAACCGGCGCCGACGTCCACGCTCACGGTGCGCTCGCGGTCGAGCGGCAGGAGCACGCGCCAGTCGGCGCGCGTCGGATGCTGCACGTAGCGCAGGAGCTCGGGGCGTTCGGGGGCCAGGTGACGGGCCAGCGCCTCGCTCCAGCCGTGCTCCCGAGCCGCCGCGTTGATGCGCCGCATGCGGTCGCGCTCGACCTCGCCCCAGTAGGTGTCGCTGCGGTCGAACTCGAAGATCCCGCCGGCGCCGAACCGACCGACGCCACCGTGCCGCGCGCAGACGAGGGCCTGCTCGGCGACGTCGAGGGTTTGGCGGCAGCGCGGGCAGGCGAGCTCCGGCGCCAGGCGCGTGCTGACGCTCCGGGGCGGGTCGTGAGGATGCCAGGACAAGCGCTTCTCCCCCTTCTCGATCGCGGCCGCGTGCGAGCGCGGTGATTATAGGCATGCTCCGTGGGGCAGAGAAGCAGAGGACCCGTGGCTGGCTCCGTGTGTCGAAAAGTAGACAACGGTGTTTCGAGTTGACCACAAAACAAGCCGCCGGAGGAGCGCGCCTCGATGCTGCGCTGGGCCGCGGGCCAGATCCCCCACGAGCGCGAAACCTCGTGTGTGGGTTCCGGATGCGGCCTCCCGCGCGTCCCCTCCGGGTCCGCGTGGGCGGCGCCCCGGCGCAGATCCGCCTCTGGCATGGCCTATGCGCTGACAGGCTGGTGCGCGGCCAGGAAGTCCGGGTCGCGCGGGGGTCATTCGTCTTCGAGAGCAGGTCTGGAGCCTGTCCCCTGAACCTCGACCGGTCGGACAAGCCGGCCTGGAATCAAGGGGGCACTGAGATGCGCAGACTGCTCTGGCTCGGCTTCCTGATTGCCGGCGCCACTCTCTCGATGGGATGCGTCGACAACACACGCCGGCGCGTCGTCGGCACGGATGATGTCGTTCCCCCTGGAGAGCCGCGAGACGTCCACTCGGTCACCGGCGATGGGCAGGTCATCTTGTACTGGTCACCGCCGCGCGACTCCGATCTCGCGGGCTTCTCGATCTTCATCAGCCAGGATGACGTCGACTACTACCTCGTTGCCGAGGTGAGCGCGTCCCGACGCCACTTGGTGGTCGACGGCGACGCGGTCCCGGACGACGTGCCGTTTCGCTTCGTGAACGGCAACACGTATTTCCTGGGAGTCTCTGCATTCGACATGGCGGGGAACGAGAGCGAGCTCTCCGAAGGTGCGACGACCTTCGATACGCCACGTCCGTCCGGGCGCAATCTGCGCCTGTACCGGGCGGACGGGCCGCGGGCGGACGAGAGCGGATACGACTTCTCACGCTCGCCGTACGGCTACCCCACCGACTCCGGGAACCTGTTCGTCGACGTCTACTTCACGTACGCCGGCGGACGGCCCGTGATGCGGACGCCGTACCCGCTGGTGGTCGAGATTGAGGACAAGGGGCTGCTCGACTTCGACGGCGAGCTGGTCGGCTGGCTCGCCGAGGGCGAATGGAACCCCTCTCCGGAGGTCGTGCTGCACACCGGGCACGTGTACCTCGTCAAGATCTTCGAGGAGACGCGCCCGGGCAACGCCTTCGAGCCGTTCAACGTGGCCAAGTTCCAGGTCGTGAGCCTGGGAACCGACTCGGTGGCGATCGACTGGGCGTACCAGATCGCGCCCAACAACCGCGAGCTCAAACCGGGGAAGGCAGCGCCCGCGCCGCGCGGCTCGCGCAAGCGGGAGGTGCACCGATGACACGCAAGACACGGATGGCGGCAGGCGCAACGATGCGAAGCACGCTCCGGACGCTCGTCCTGGCGCTCGCGGTGGCCGCTCCGGCCGCGGCGCGGGCCGACAACTGGACCGACTGGGACGCGTGGTACGACGGCGATGTCGAGGTGCGCGTGAAGCGGTCGCGCGGCGAGGGCGCCGTGTACGCGCCCGGGGAGAACGTCCGTCTCGAGTTCGAGGCCAACGAGGATGCCTACCACCTGGTGTACGGCATCGACACCGACGGCTACGTCCGCGTGCTCTTCCCGCGTTTCTGGGAGGACGACGGCTGGGTGTCCGCGGGGCACGAGGTGAGGCTGCGCGAGCCCGATCTGGCGTGGCCGGCACATCGCTGGGGATCGGACGGCATCGTCTACATCGAGGCGATCGCCAGCCCTGTGCCCTTCGACTGGGAGGCGATCGGCATCGTCCGCGATCGCGACTTCTGCGGGTGGGTCGTCGACAGGCGACCGTTCCGCATCTCGGGCGATCCGTTCCTCGCCTTCAACGACATCCACCGGCGCCTCTTCACGGACTGGGAGTATGCGACGTTCGCCGTGGACTACACCTACTTCTACGTGGGAGCGCGCTACGACGCGCCGCGCTACCTCGGCTACGAATACGCGCGCGTCTACGTGCCGCCGCCCCATCCGCGCTTCTACGTGAGCGTGCGATTCGGTTGGCACTGGGAGCTGGGATACGGGTACTGCCGGCCGATGTACGTGCGCTACTACCATCCCGGACGATACGTGGTGTATCACCAAGTCTACCATCACGTGGTGTACCCGGCGCGCAGGACGCATGACGTCGTCGTCCACGACACGAGAAGCGGCGGGCGGCACCGCGTGAAGTACGACACGCGCCAGCGCCGGCACCGCGAGCGGGTGCGCGACGTGGTCCGGGATCGCAACCGCGATGTGGCTCGCGTCCGGGAGGCGAAGCGCAGCGAGC
>JBHHXQ010000153.1:0-8119 GCA_046757105.1 Candidatus Krumholzibacteriia bacterium | reverse complement strand
CTTGCTCTGTGCGTGGAATGCCGGGACGTGCCCGGCCCGAGATCCTAAATCCGCAGCGGAGGCACCCCCATGAACTGGCAGCGAACCGCAACAACATGGCTTCTGATCGTCCCTCTCTTCGCAGGCTGCATCCACAACACGATGGCTCCGGAAGAGGCCGTCCTGCCCGGGGAAACCCAAGAACCCGCGCTGCAGGATGAGCGCCTGATCATCAACGACCCTGCCGTGCTGGATGCACGCGTGCGGTACACCTCGAGGCCGCTCTTCATCCAGATGAAGGAGACCCCGGGTCGCGAGCTGGCACCCTCGCTGAAGCCCAGGGGAACCGAGCTCACGCTGGTCGGCGAGGTCGAGCCACCGACGGTGGACGGGCTGGTCGTGCAGGCCAATGACATCGACATCCGCGGCAAGAGGGCGCTCGTCGCCTACAACTTTGCCGGCGACCTCTTCGCCGGCGCTGTCCAGGTCATCGACTTCAAGCACCCGGATCGACCGCGGTTGATCTCGGAGGTGCTGTTCCGCAACGCCGACGTCAACGCCGTGGCCCTGCAGGGCAGCCGCGTGTACGTGGGGCTGGCTTCCTCCGATCCTGCCCTGAAGACGCCGGCGCTCATGGAGGAGCTCAAGCTGGCCGGCAGCGGCCTGCACCGCACCGGTCGCTGGGTCGATCTCCCGAGCTGGGCCGTCACCGATCTGGCTGCCTGCGGCAAGCACATCGTGGCCGCCGTCGGAGCTCGGTCTGGCGGTGTCGCGCTGGTGGAGCGCGACCGGCCGCGCCTGCACGTCGACGCCTACGCGGAACAGGAGGACGTGCGTGGCATCGACTTCGGCGGCGCTCGCTCGCTCGTGGCGGTTTGCGGCACGCGGCCGCGCATGGGGCAGCTGCATCTGCCGGACCTGAGCTCGAAGGGCATGTACGAGGTGGACGGCTACCGCAACGATGCGGCGAAGGGTACGGTCGAGGTCCACGCAGACCTGTGCTACCTGGGCGCCGGTGAAGGCGGCTTCCAGGTGCGCCGGCCCGACGGGGAGCTCCTCGCCGCACTGCGGCAGAGCGACTTCTCGAACCTGCGGCCCGATCTCATGGTCACGAACGCCGTCTCCGTGCACGGCCACCTGGCCTTCGTCGCCGCCGGCGCCCTGGGCGTGCAGGTGGTCGACGTCTCCGGCGCCAAGCGCCTGGCACACGGAGGGGACGACGGCCGCGGCGGCGCGCTGCGCGTTCTCGGTGAGCTGGGATTCGAGGACGGCATGTCGAGCAACATGGTCAAGTCCAAGAACCACGTCCTGGTCGTGGCCGCCGGGTTGGGCGGCGTCAAGCTCGTGAAGATGGGTCGCATGGGCGATGACGACGGGGACGACGACGATGGTGAAGCCGACGACGATGCCGATGGCGAGGACGGCGGCGATGACGATTCCGACGACGACGGCGATGACGATTCCGATGACGACGACGATGCCGATTCCGACGACGACGACGATGGCGATTCCGACGACGACGACGGTACCGGGACGATGAGATAGATCCGACGCGCCGTGACCGCTCACGTTCCTTGGGACGTGGGCCTCCACAAAGCGACGTGGCCGATTGGGGGCGGCCGCGTCGCTTTCACGTTGGGGCGTCTGGCGCCGGGCGACACTTGCACCGCGCTCAACCGAAGGAGGCGAAGGCGAGCTCGAGGAGGGCCTTCTGCTCGATGGCGTGCGCCTTGGCGGAGCCGGTGGCGGGGCTGGCGCTCGCGGAGCGCTTGACGCTGGTGACGCGGCGTTCGCCGGCCAGGCGGTCGAGGATGGGGCGCACGAAGAACAGACCGCCCATGTTGGCCGGCTCCTCCTGCACCCAGACGACCTCGCGCGCGCGCCCATGCCGCGCGAACGCAGCCCGCACCTCGTCCTCCGGGAACGGCTGGAGCTGCTCCAGGGTCAGGATGGCGTTCGTGGTGTGCCGGCGCCTCTGGCGCGCGGCGCGCAGCTCGTGCGCGATCTTCCCGCTGCACACCAGGATGCGCTTGGCGTCGGGACATTGCGGGTCGTCCAGGACGGGCCGGAACCGACCGGCCGTGAACTCGTCGCGCTTCGAGCCTGCGGCCGGCGCGCGCAGCATGCCCTTGGGCGTGAGAACGACGAGCGGCTTGCGCCAGCTGCGCAGGGCTTGGCGGCGCAGCAGGTGGAAGTACTGTGCGGATGTGGAGGGTTGGCACACCTGGATGTTGTCCTTGGCGGCCAGCTGCAGGAAACGCTCGAGCCGCGCGCTCGAGTGCTCGGGGCCCTGCCCCTCGTAGCCGTGCGGCAGCAGCAGGACGATTCCGGACAGCAGGTCCCACTTGTCCTCGGCAGCGCACAGGAACTGGTCGAGGATCACCTGGGCGCCGTTCACGAAGTCGCCGAACTGCGCTTCCCAGCAGACGAGCGCGTCCGGGTAGTCGCGACTGAAACCGTACTCGAACCCGAGCTCCGAGGCTTCGGAGAGAGTCGAGTCACGGACGTCGAAGCGCGCTTGCTGCGGGTGCGCATGCTGCAGCGGGACGTGCTCCTCGCCAGTCTCGAAGTCGACCAGAACGGCGTGGCGGTGGTTGAAGGTGCCGCGCCGGCTGTCCTGGCCGGAGAGGCGTACGAGCATTCCGTCGCGGAGAAGCGTGCCGAAGGCGGGCGCCTCCGCCATGCCCCAATCGATCTCTCGTTTGCCGAGCCCCATCTCGAGCCGCAGGTCGAGAACCCGCCGCACTTTCTCGTGTACGGTGAAGCCTTTCGGCGCCGAGGTGATGCGCCGGGCGATCTCCTCGATGCTCTCGGCGGACACGGCAGTCTCGACCTCGAGCGCGGGATCGTAGCGGCCGCCGCGGTACGCATCCCAGTAGCTCGGCAGCCTGCGCAGGACGGGGATCTTCTGCAGGGCACGACCCTTCTCCTGCTCGCGCTCGAGAGCGCTCTCGATATCGTTGCGCAACTCCTCCAGCTCGTTCGAGGTCTTGCCGAGCTGTTCGGCGTACACCTCCCACAACCTCGGGCGCGCGGCGATGCGACGGTACAGGAGCGGCTGCGTCGTCGTCGGGTCGTCGACCTCGCTGTGCCCGTGGCGGCGATAGCAGATCATGTCGACGACGACGTCGCTCGCGAACGCCGCGCGGTACTCGATCGCCAGACGTCCGACGCGCACCACGGCCTCGGGATCCTCGCCGTTGACGTGGAAGATCGGGACGGCGAGACGCTTGGCGACGTCGCTCGCGAAGCGCGACGAGTGCAGCGAGGCCGGCTCGGTCGTGAAGCCGATGAGGTTGTTGACGACGATCTGGATGCTCCCGCCCACCGAAGATCCCGGGAGCTCCGAGAGGTTGAGCGTCTCGGCGACGATCCCCTGCCCGGCGAACGCTGCATCCCCGTGCACCGTGATGCACAGGACGCGCTTGCTCCCCTGCACGCCGAGACGTTCCTGGCGGGCGCGCACCCGCCCCAGGACGATCGGGTTCACCGCCTCCAGATGGCTCGGGTTCGAGACCAGATGGACGTGGACCTGCCGGCCGGAGGCGGTCGGGTAGTCCCCGGTGGCGCCCAGGTGATACTTGACGTCGCCGCCACCCATGACCTTGCGCGGATCGAAGTCCTCGAAGCCGGCGAAGACGTGCGCTGCGGGGACGCCGACGACGTGCAGCATCACGGTGAGCCGGCCGCGGTGGCTCATGCCGATGAGCGCCACCTCGGTTCCGAGACACGCCGCGGTGTCGAGAACGACATCCAGGAGTGGGATCAGGGCGGCGGCGCCCTCGAGCGAATAGCGCTTGGTGCCGACGTAGCGCGCGTGCACGAAGCGCTCGAAGAGTTCGGCCGTCGCCAGGCGCCGCAGCATGCGATCCGGGTCGGGGGGTGCGGGGCCGGTTTGCGCATCTGCCGGTCGGCCTGCCGGCGCGGGTCCGGCGGATGACGATCTGGCACGGGTGTCTGCCGGCGGCCGGGTCCGTGCGGGAGCAGCCTCGGCCTCCATCCGCGCGGCGATCCAGCAGCGCCGCTCGGGATCCGGGATGTGCATGAACTCGACACCGATCGAGCTGCAGTAGATGGCCCGCCAGCGTGCCGCTTCTGCCTCCGGCACCGCGTCGAGCTCCAGATGCGGCTGCGGGCGCAGGCGGTCGAGCGGGTCGAGGTTCGCCTGCAGGTAGCCCCAGCGCCGGAAGGCGTCCGCCCCCGAGCCCTGTCTCATCCGCCTGCCTCCCGCCTGTCGACCACGCTCGCGAAGCGTTCGGTCGTGAGATCCCAGTGACTCCCGTGCCACTGGAGCTCGCCGTCCGCGAAGAACAGGGCCTGTGGAGACTCGTGTCGGATGCCCAGCTCCGACGCGAGGCCGCGTGCCAGCGAGCGCTCGGCAAGCACGTCGACCACCGCAACCTGCAGCGGATCATCCGCACGGCGCGACGACAGGAATCCCTGCAACGCCTGCTCGGCCGCGGCGCTCACCGGACAGATGGGGCTCTTCTTGAACACCAGGACGGGCTGCAACCGCGACGCCTCACGAAGCGCTTCGACAGCCTCCGAGGCGTCGCCGGGAAGCTCCAGGAGCTCGTGCGTCACTCGCCCCTCCTTCTCGACCTTCCGCGTCGGCCGTTCAGTTGACGCGTGGATCGGGCGGGATCGTGGCCAGATAGGAGTAGCGCGGACCCATCGAACGCAATGCCTGCGCCCAGACGGCCTGCGGCTCGCGGCTGAAGACCAGGCCTGCATTTCCGGGACAGACGAGCCAGCTGTGCTCGCGCATCTCGCCCTCCAGCTGTCCGGCGCCCCAGCCCGCATAGCCGGAGAAGACGCGCACCCGCCGGGACGGATCGTCGGCGGTCTCGAGCACGTGGATGAGCTTCTCGCTGTCGCTCCCGAGCGCCATGCCGTCGACGATCTCCTTCGATCCGGGCGTGTCGAGCATGTCGCGATGCAGCGCGAGAACCATGCGTTGCTGCACCGGGCCACCCCAGTAGAGGCGCTGCGAGGCACCGGGTGGCATCCCGGTGAGTGCCTCGGCCAGCGTGTGCTCGGTGGGCCGATTGACGACCAGGCCCATCGAGCCCTGCTCGCCGTGCTCGCACAACAGGACCACGGTGCGACTGAAGTTCGGATCCCGCAGAGTCGGGTTGGCGATCAAGAAGCAGCCCGCCCGGATCTTGAAACCCACCTGTGCCTCCGGTGCTGGTCGCGTGCCGTTCGCTTCCGCAGTCGCATCATGCCGTAGGAAGGGGCTTCTTGGAAAGACGTGTCGCGGGGGCCGCCGTGCGCACATGTCGTGGGGGTGTGGGGGGGAGCGAGCGGCTCCCGGCTCAGGAGGGGCGCCGGACGCCGAGGGTGTGCATCTTGCGCCTGAGCGTCGTGACGTGCATGTGGAGCCGGCGCGCGGCTGCCGAGACGTTGCCGGACGTCTCCCGCAGGGTCGCCTCGATGACACGCCGCTCGTGTTCGGACCGCGTGTCGCGCAGCGAGCGGCAAGTCGCCAGCGGTCCACCTGCGCCCGGGCCGCACCCGTCGCGGGCGCCGCTTGCCTTCGCCGTGACGTCACCGTTGCGGTGCTGCGTCGCCCTGCGGATCAGGACGTTGCGCAGCTCGCGGACGTTTCCAGGCCAGGGCTGCGCCTGCAGATGCGCCACCAGCTCCGGCGTGAGGCGGACCTGCTCCTTGAGCTTCTCCTGCTGGAGGAAGAAGCGCGCCAGGAGCTCGATGTCGGCCTTGCGCTCGCGCAGCGGCTTGATGGGCACGTGGTGCACGGCCAGCCGATAGAACAGATCGCTGCGGAACCTGCCCGCAGCGACGCTCGCTTCCAGCGACTTGTTCGTTGCAGCGACGATCTTCACCCGGACCTCGCGCTCGCGCAGGTCGCCGAGCCGACGAATGCGTCCGTCGTCCAGCACGCGTAGCAGCTTGGGCTGCAGCTCGTGCGGCATCTCGCTGATCTCGTCGAGGAGCAACACGCCGTCCGCGGCTTGCTCGATGAGACCGGGCTTGTCGGCCACGGCTCCCGAGAAGGCACCACGGGTGTGGCCGAAGAGCTCGCTCTCGAAGAGGTCGCGCGGGATGGCCGCGCAGTTGACGGCGATGAAAGGACCGCGACAGCGTGCGACCGAGTGGATGGCGCGGGCGAGAAGCTCCTTGCCGGTGCCGGACTCTCCTTCGAGGAGGACCGGGTACTCCGTACCGGCGATCGTCGGCAGGTTTTCGAGGACCTCGACGAGTTCCTCGTCACACGTGACGAGGCCGTGGCGCTGTGGGGCCTGTGCCAGCGGCTTCCGGGCCGCAGGGGACTGCATCCCCCCGGCCCGGCGCAGCAGGACCCACCGAGTACCCGGAAGCAGGGAAGCGAGAGTTTCGCGCGCGCTCTCGAGCGCCGAGGCAGCGGCGGCCGCATCGCCGGAATCGAGCTCGGTCTCGCCGTGTGCGACTCGTGTGAGCGCGGCTTCGAAGAGCCGGCCGCACTCTCCGAGTGTTTCGACCGCGGTGCCGAACAGGGTGCGCGCGTCGTCCCATCGGCCTTCGGCGGCGAGCAGCCTGGCGCGCGCCCGCTGGACGCAGCCCAGCTCGCGCCGGTCCCGATTGGCCTCGCAGAGCGCCTCCGCACGCGTCACGTGGTCCCGGCATTCCTCCACGCGGCGCTGCACCGCCAGAAGCTCGCCGTAGCGCCAGCAGGTCTCGACCATCAGGTCGCCGTCCGGCGCAATGGTGGCCGCCGTTTCCAGCGCTTTCTCGTAGTGCTCCTCGGCGGTGGCGAGATCACCGGTGTCGAAGTACAGCTGTCCGAGGAACTCGTGACAGAGTCCCACCTGCCGTGGCATCTCGCCGTCGGCCAGGCGCAGAGCGGACTCGTGGTGTGCGCAAGCCTCGGTGAACCGTCCCTCCAGCCGCGCGCAGTGCCCCAGGCCGTTCAGGGCCGACACCTGCTCGGTCCGCAGATCGAGTTCCGAGAAGGTCGCGAGCGCGGCTTCGTAGAGGGCCTTCGCCTCCTGGACGTTGCCGAGGTGCACCTCGACGATGGCCAGGTTCTCCCGAGCCAGGGCCAGACGTTCTTCGGCGGCACCCGCACCGAGGAGTGCCGCCAGCGAACGTTGCAGCTCGTCGCGCGCCGCGCGGATCTCGCCCCGGGCGTTCAAGATGAGGCCGAGGTTCGTCGCGCAGTGCGAAACGTTCAAAGCATCCCCAGCCAGGTGGAAGAGCTCCAGCGCGCGCCGCGTCAATGCTTCCGCTTCGTGGTATCGGCCCATGCGGAACAAGGCCACACCTTCGACCTTCAACGCATGGCAGAGCACGCGCCGCGAGGTCCCCTCCAGGAGCGCGGAACGGGCGCTACGCACGGTGTACAGTGATGCGTCGTAGCGTGCTTCATGGATGGCACGCCACCCGTCGAGGATGGCGATGAGCTGACGGAGTGTTTCTTCTTTGGCAAGGGGCAGAACGTCCGCGCGGAAGGTCGAGTACGCATCCCACTGCTTGGTGAGCGCGAGACTCCACCCGACGGCCTCGACTGCGCGCGGGTCCGCCACCAGCTCGGTCACGGGGAGCGCCGGCCGCACTTCGGCCCACGCTCCGGCGACCTCGGTGTAGCGCCCTCGCGCGTAGTCATCGACCCACTGTTGGAGCAGTTCCGGGTAAGGGAACTTGCTCCCAACTCCGCGTAGGGAACCGGTCATTGCTGGTCTTCTGCCCCCCCTTGCGACAACTGGCCTGCGGCGTCGGTGATCCAGAAACGAGACGGTCTCGGCCTACGGGCGGGAGTCGAGCAAGCGATTCAAGGCATCCTGGCTTCTATCCAGCAGTCGCTTGAAGAAGCCGAAGCCCGAAGCCATCTTGTCGTCCGTTCTCGAGCCACCATGACCGCGATCGGAAGACTCGCGGACGGTGAACGTCGCGCGTCTGGATGGTTGCGCCCCGATGGTCGGTTGATCATCGTCGCCTTGACCCGGATCCAACGCCGGACCTGTTTCTTCCCCGTCGGAGCCCAACTGGTGTGTGTTTCGAGCGTGCACGTCAGCGGGCACGAGAGAAAAGGAGGTCAGAAGGAACGCGAGCAGAGCGACAGACGCAGCCAGCCTCAAAGCCGAAGCACGGAGAGACGGGAGACGTCGAGCCATTAGAACCCTCGATCGTTTCAGAGTAC
>JBHHXQ010000152.1:0-8167 GCA_046757105.1 Candidatus Krumholzibacteriia bacterium | reverse complement strand
CCGCTCTGCACGAGTCTCTCGACCTTCGTGCCGCCAGGCGGTCGTGCTCGAGCCGACATCGCACGTCGCACCGTCGTCGATGAGCGATCCTTTTCCGCCATGAACTGTCCAGGCGGCGGCAGGCGCGAATGGTGGCACTCGCGAAACCCGATTGCCATGGGCTCGGAATGGAACGTGCTCGGATCGGGCAAGATTCTTCCGCAGGTCCACTCGGCTGCCCGGCGCCACGTCCGTTCGTCCCACGCTTGTCGCATCGTGGCCGCCTGGAGTCGAGTGCGTCCGGCCTCGACACGGAGGGACACTCGATGCCAACGACCCTGACCAAGCCCGAGAGCCACAGAACCGCGGAGGCGGGTGCTCCGAGCGGCGCCGGCGGTTCCCACACTTCCCGGAAGCGTTTCCGTCGTCGCCAGTACTTGCTGGACTGGCGCTCCCAGCTTCCCGGCAGTCTCTTCGCCATCACCGCGGCCGTGGTCTTCGTCGTGCTGCTCAACCTCAGCTCTCACTACCTGTCTGCATGGTTCGTCGACTCGATCGTCGAGGTTCTTCCGGAGATGGAAGGTACGTTGAATCACGGCATCCAGCGCCTGCCGAAGATCGTGATGCTCGTCGCCTCGGTGGCCTTCGTCGCGGGCGTCTTCATGATCTCCATCGTCCGGTCGCACCGGACCGTGGGCCCCATCCGGAAGATCTGCAGCATCATGCGCGAGGTCGAGCGAGGGAACTACAGGATCAGGGTGAGCCTGCGGCAGAAGGACAACCTCGGCGAGGTCGCAACGGGCCTCAACCGCGTCGTCGAAGCCCTGGAACGGCGGACCCGGCAGGACGCCGCAGCGCTCGAGGGTCTGGCCGCAGCCGCCGAGGGGTTGAACCCCGCGAAGCAGGGGCGGGAGCTCTCGGCGGCGCTGCGCCGGCTGGCCCACGAAAAGAAGCGCGCCGTCGCCGCGGAAGAACTTCCACGGATTTGACTATTCCGACAGCAGGGTTGCCTGCTGGGCGCAGGGAATCGGTTGAGCATGGATTCGTCACGCAGTCCGGCCTGTTCGCCGCCCAACGCGGCCCGTTCGTCACGCGGTGCGGCCCGCCAGTCACGCAATCCGCCCGGCCTGTCGTGCCGGGCGACCTGCAGAAGAACGACCGCGAGTTCGCGGCGGCCGAACCGCGCGGGGTTCACGCTCATCGAACTCCTGGCGGCCCTCCTGATCATCGGCGTCCTCATCGCGTTTGCAGTGGCGAACTTCCTCGAGTTCCAGGGCCGGGCCCGATACGCAGCATGCGTCACCAACAAGCGTAACATGCTCGAAGCATCCTTGTTCTACATCATGGAAACCCTGCCAGGAACCGCCACCTTCAGCTGCGACCTCCTGATTGCAGAAGGAAGGATGCCCGCCAAGACAGGCAAGTGTCCCAGCGGCGAAGGCGGCGACTTCTCCGACTACACGATCGAGATCACCAACAATGCTCCCACCAGCATCACCTGCCTGATCGAGCCGGTCGCACACTTCTGGGATCTTCCCTGACGACCGAACACCCGAGGCGGCTGCCCGGCGCTTGCCCGGGCTGGTGGATCACGTGTGCGTCTCGTGGCGGGCTTGTGTGGGTCCCTGCCGCGTGTCTGCGAACTCACCGGTCTCGTGGAACGTCGCGATGGCCGGGTGTTGCAGCTTCGCAGAGGCTCTGGCCTCACGCAGGAATCGCCTGCGCTGCTCGGGATCCAGGTCGCGGCGCAGAACCTTCAAGGGCGGCCATCCGACCCAGGGCGAGATCGCGGGCCCGATGCACTTCAGCCATTCCCCGGTTCCGAGCCACTCCTCGACCAGATCGTCGGAGACCCTGCGTCCGATCATGGGCGATCTCTCCAATGATCCAGGCGGCCGCGACATTCTGGCAGCGGTACCGGCGACGTCGGCCCACCCGCACATCGTCGCCGATCGGCCTGCGGAAACCCGAGAATGAACAGCCGGTGTTTCCAGTATACTCCCATCATGAGCGAAGAGAACGACCTGCAGCAAGTCCGTGAAGCACTCGAGAAGCTCGATCGCAGGCTCCTCGAGCTCATCCAGAAGCGCATGCATCTGGTCGAGCAGATTGCGGCCATCAAGATCGACTCGGCGCTACCCTTTCGCGATCCGCTGCGAGAGGAGCAGGTGCTGCAGCGCGTGCGCCAGACTGCGACCTCGATGGGTCTGGACGCACACGAGGTCGAGCGTCTCTACCGCTCCATCCTGGAGATGTCCATCGCCCGGCAGCAGGGATACGTGCGCAGTCTCGAGACCACTCCGCTCCGCGTGACCTATCAGGGAGTCGAGGGATCCTACAGTCACCTGGCGGCGCAGCGCCGCTACGCCGGGCGACCGGGGGGCGTTCTGCTCACCGGGTACGAAACCTTGCGCGAGACGATCGATGCCGTGCGCGAAGGCCGCGCCGACTTCTCGCTGGTTCCGATCGAGAACACGACGGGAGGCAGCATCAACGAGACGTACGACCTGCTTGCCGAAGGCGACCTGCACATCACGGCCGAGGTGGTGAGCCAGGTGGAGCACTGCCTGATGGCGCTGCCCGGGACGCGCGTCGAGGACCTGCGGACGGTGATCTCGCACGCTCAGGCATTGCAGCAGTGCGAGGCGTTTCTGCGTCGTGTCCCGTGGATTCGCCCCCGGGCGGAGTTCGACACCGCCGGCTCGGCACGCAAGGTCCGGGAGAGCGGGGACCGCACGCTGGCCGCGATCGCGAGCGCCGAGGCCGCGCGTCTTTTCGGCCTCGAGATCCTGGAGCACAACGTCCAGTCCCACACGGCAAACTCGACGCGCTTCGTCGAGATCGCACGCGAGACGGCACCGTGCCCGGCCGAGGCCGCCTGCAAGACGTCGCTGCTTCTCGTCCTCGCACACCGGCCGGGTGCTCTCGGCGACGTGCTCACCGAGTTCTCGCGCCGCAGTGTCAACCTGTGCAAGATCGAGTCGCGCCCGGTCCCCGAGTCGCCGTGGGAGTACCGGTTCTATCTGGATGTGGAAGGACACGCCGCCTCGGCGGCGCTCGGCGAAGCCCTGGAGACGATTCGCCCGCTCACTTCCGAGCTGCGCGTCCTCGGCACCTACCCGGTGTCGGCCGAGCATTCCGCCGGCGAGGCCGGACGAACCCCGCGCAGATCGGCTCGCCCCGCACACGCCGCAGAACGGCCCGCGGACCAGGCAGATCGAGCCCCACGCAAGACAGAGTGAGCCAAAGTGGAGCAAGGACGATCTGCGCGCACACTTCGCGCGCCGTGAGGGTGTCGACCAGGCGCCGGGGGAGCGGGGTGGCCGCCGGAGGAGGGACGCGCACGCGCCCTCTGCCGTCTGCCTGGCCCAGGCAACCTCGAGCGGCCCGGCCAGCACGCCGTCCTGGACCACGATGGGCTGCCCGACCCAGGTCCGGTCGAACAGCCCACCTCATCCACGAGCGCATCGGCGCCGGGGCTAGCGAAGCCGCCCCAGCCGGCGCGCTTCGACGGCCGGAGCTGCGCTGCACCTCCACGGCTCCCCGGACGCGGGCACGGGGCGTACACGACGTGGCCCGACCCACCGCTGAACGAGCCGAGGACGCTTCCGTCTCAGAAAGCAACGTCAGCGACGAAGGTGATCCGACTCTCCTTGTGCGCGATGGCGTCTGGAACCGACAGGTCCCCCTCCCAGCCGGCCTGCAACCGGGTGTTGTTCAGGACCTGGAAGTCGAGGAAGAACCCACCGACCACGAAGGTGTCGTCGCCATCGTTCTCGGTGTACCCACTGACGGAGGCCACCGGACCCACGGCCCACCGGTCCGCCGGATGCAGGTAGTTCGCCTCCACGCCGAAGGCCGTCTCCGTCTTGTCGATCGCCCGGTCGTCGAGAATGCCGAACAGGCCATGCACGTTCAGCCGCTCGTAGGCGACCTGGAGATCGCCCCCGACACGCAGCTTCTCTCCCTGGGAGATATTCCGGCTACCGTCGAAGGTCTTCTCGAACGTCATGTACCCTCCGACCGACAGCTCGGGGATCACGTCCACGGCGGCGCGCAGCGAGACGTCCTCGGCGTCCTTCCCCTCGAGCTGACCCGCGTTTCCGTGGTAGGCGGCCAAGAGGAACAGCTGCTCGATCGGCCTCCCGGAAATGCTGACGAACTGGCTCTCGCCGGGCGTGAAGCCCTTGGCCGCCGGTGCCCAGGCGTGACGCGCCGGCTTGCGGTAGTTCACCGTGTTGTAGTTATCGGCGTAGAACGGGCTCGCGTAGCCTCCCGACAGCGTGACCAGTTCATTGGGCTTGAACTGGACGGCGGCGGTGGCGAGCTGCATCTGGAAGCCCGGCGCATCGCCATTCGGATCGGGCCACTCGTCCTCGGCCTCGACCTCGGCGAAGTAGGACCAGCGCTCTCCGGCGCGTCCCGCGAAGAACACCTCCACCTCGTGGAGCGCTCGCAGCTTGAGCTGCTTGTCCTTGTCGGTGAGTTCCCCGGTCGCTTTGCGCTTGGAAGTGCGCTTGTCGGCGAGACGGAGGTTCAGACGGGCCGAGACCGGGAACGCGTTCTCCAGGGTGAGATCCTCGTCGATCTCGAGCCTCTGCCTGAACTCGTACCCGCCTTCTTTGAAGGCACGACCCTCCTCTGTGAGCTGCGGCCAAATCGTGTGGCAGCGGGAACAGCTCATCCCCTGGCCGCGCGCAAAGCTCGGCACCGCCAAAGCCGTATCCGGCGGCCAGAGCAGTCCCATGAGCAAGCCGGCCGCCAGAACGGCCCAAACGGTTCCCCGTAGGCGACCCCGGCCGAGACTCACTCTCCCCCCGAACCATTCAAGGTTGCACACCAGTCCTCGTGTCGAACCACGCATGAGCTCACCTCACACTCTCGGGTGACAGCCTGGAGAGGATGCCGAGGAGGCACCTGCCCAGCTTCGAAAGGGTTCGAACCCTCCTCGCTGGGAACGTCGCCGGATCTGCACAGAACGTCAACCCAAAACGTGGCGGGCAGAAAAGAGATGGTCGGCCCGGAGGAGGATTCGGATCAGCGCCCGGTTCTCCTTGACATCGATGTCCTCGAGCCAGCCACGGTTCGGACGCCCGACCGGCGGCGAACATCGCGGCCTCTCAAGAGAGATTCCGGGTAGTTTGATGCGCCTCGCGAGGAACTGCTGGGGACAGGCGGAGCGGCCCGGAGACCTGCCCAAGCCCTTGGCCCGCGGAGTCCGCTGGCTGCCTAGCGTCATGGACGCAAGCCGTCGACCTCGGGGGCACATCGGCCTTGCGCTCGATCCCGGTCGACCCGCGGAACCCCCGAGAGCTGCCCGGGTCGCGCACGCCACGCAGAGCCCAAGAGACGCGCTGGGCCATCCTCGCGGCTGCCCTTCGACCTGGGCAGACCGACCTCTCCAGACGGAGACGTCCAGCGCAGACGTTCTCCGCCGGCGAGCGAAGACCGACCTCGAAGGTGACGCGCACCGACGTCCCGGAGCCGAAGAACTCGGGAGAGCCGGAGCGGCGAATCGACGCCGGGTTTCCGGGGTGGGCTCGGCCCGATCACTCCCGCCGGATCTCGACCAGCTCGAGGTCGAAAACGAGCGTGGCGTTGGGCGGGATTCCGAAGCGCGGGTACCCCCGGGCGCCGTAGCCGAGCTCGGGCGGAATGACGACGCGGCGCTTCTCGCCCGTCCGCATCGTCAGGAACACCTCGTCCCAGCCGGCGATGACGCGACCGTTGCCCACGGCGAACTGGAACGGCTTGCCGCGGTCGTAGCTGGAGTCGAATTTCCTGCCGTCGTCGAGATAGCCGACGTAGTGCGCCGCAACCCGGTCTCCCACGTTGGGTGGCGGGCCATCCCCTTCGACCCGCACCACGTACTGCAGTCCGCTTTCGGTGTGGATGGCGCGCTCCAGCTCGCGCTCGAGCCGCTCCCGGAACTCCGCGGCGGCCGCACCCCGCTCGACCTCGCGTCGCGCCACGATCTCCTCCTGGAGCGCGAAGGCTGCTCGAGCATCGAACGCCTGCGCCGCGGCACCCCGTCGCACGATGGTCACCCCGGTCATGACGATGTCGGTGATGGGAGTCGACCGCTGCACTCCCGTGGTGGGTTGTGCCGCCATGCGCTGGAGAACATCCAGCCCGTACACCACGTGCCCGAAGACGGTATGGCGATTGTCGAGATGCGGAAGATTGGTCAGCGTGACGAAAAACTGGCTTCCGTTGGTGGACGGTCCAGAGTTGGCCATGGAGAGCGTGCCCATCCGGTCGTGCGCGAGGCTGGGGTGGAACTCGTCGATGAAAGCGTAGCCCGGCCCCCCGGTACCGTCTCCAAGAGGATCGCCTCCCTGGACCACGAAGTTCTTCACGACGCGATGGAACTTGAGGCCGTCGTAGAACCGCCGCGTGACCCACTCCTGCGTGCGGGGGTCCCGAAACGGCAGGGTGCCCTCGGCGAGCCCGACGAAGCTGCCGACGGTCACCGGGGTCTTCTCGAACTCGAGCGACCAGACCATCGTCCCGAGCGTGGTCTCGACCACGGCGTAGAGGCCGTCTGGAGCCATCGCCTCCTCGGGCGAACCGGCCTCGGATCCCTCTTGGGCCTCCAGGACCGGCGCGGCCACGAGGACGGCAGTGGCCAACGCCGCGGCGGCACCCGACCTCCAAGCGTGGAAACCTGAGGTTCGATGAGATCGATGCATCTCTGACTCACTCCCAAAGGCTCTCGATGATCCGCGGCGGCGCGCCTCCCTGGGGGGCAGGGCGACGCGCCGACTCGCTGCGCGACCAAGGTCGCTGGTCCGGCCGGACCGTCCCGCGAGCACGCCCGCAGGAGCGGTCCGCCCGTGCAGGGCAACCAGCAACGCCGGCGCGCGCCAGCCGCGCGCTTGCATCGCCGCGAATCGGCGCTCGGCCGCGAGCGGATTCCATCTTGGTTCACGGAGCTCCTGCATGCTCCGAAGCGACCCGGGGATCATACCCGTTCCTGCCGCGACCTGTCCGGGAGGTCCCGACTCGCCAGCCCCCCCGCAACCTGGTGGTGCCGTGAACAGTGAAGCTCGGAGCGCGGAAGCCGCATGCCCCACCAGCCCGGACCGCGGCGGACGCCGTCACCCACGAGCACATTCCCACCGGCCGGGAGTGCCCGCGAGGATGGGCCGCCGCGACTGGGTCACCCGCGAGCCGGTCCTCGAGGGGGCGGGAGGCCAGTGAGACTCGAGCCCCCGGGGCGGTGCCGGGCTCGAGGTGCAGCATCGGGTTGAACCTCGGGGGGCGCGAATCCCGTAGTGAGTGGAGGCCCCGGTGTGCTGCGTCGGCGTCCCGGTGCGGCACGCATCGCCCGGCGGGACCCGAGGGATGTCGAGCGGCGGCTTGCCACGCGGGCAGAACTGCTTGTTTTCCAGAAGCTTAGGGAAACCCGCCGCCGCAGTGGCCGGGCCGCCAACCACCGCGTACCGGCTCCGGGGAGTGAGAACGGTATCCCTCGGTTCCAGCGGCCGGATGCGCTACCATGCCGCCATCCTATGGATCGCGCCCGGGGGACCCGGTTGTGGGCCATGCGCATGCCGCGTCGAACCCATCCCGGGCCCGAGCGGGACGCACGGATCTCAGCAAAGGAGCATTGATGTTCAACCACTCCGGACCCGCGATCCCCACGCCCGGATTGCGGCAAATCAGTCGGGCGCTCGTGATCGCCGTGGCTCTGCTGGCGGCCAGCGCTTCATGGGTGCTCGCGGGCCAGACGTCGGCGGACTGGGATCCCAGCGTCCTCAAGGGCAAGGTCACCGAGTTCACGCTCGACAACGGCCTGCGCTTCATCGTCATGGAGCGGCACGACGTGCCCGTCTTCAGCTTCATGACGCACGTGGATGCCGGTTCCGTGGACGAGCCAGTCGGCCAGACGGGCCTGGCGCACATGTTCGAGCACATGGCGTTCAAGGGCACCGACGAAATCGGCACGAAGGACTACGGCAAGGAAAAGAAGCTCATCGAAAAGATCGACAACCTCTTCATGGAGCTGTACGCCGAGCGCGCGCAAGGCGACAGGGCCGATCCCGAGCGCATCAGTCAGATCGAGAACGAGATCGAGGAGGCCCGTGAGGAAGCCCTGAAGTACGTGGAGACCAACGAGTTCAGCCAGATCATCGATCGGGCCGGAGGCGTCGGTCTGAACGCGAGCACCGGTTCCGACGGCACC
>JBHHXQ010000151.1:0-8263 GCA_046757105.1 Candidatus Krumholzibacteriia bacterium | reverse complement strand
TGAGACCAGCTTTGGCGGCTCACGATTCGATGAACACTCGAACGTCCAATATTATGCCGTTTAGCGATAGACCTGTAGGATTCCCCCGAGGCCGACGACGAGACGAACATCCGGAAGACGCTGCGGAGCATGCTCGAGATGGAAGGCTACGGCGTCCTCACCGCCGCCGACGCCTCCGAAGGGCTCGCCCGGCTCGGCGACGCCGACCTCGTGCTCCTGGACGTGCGCCTCCCCGATCGCGACGGGCTGGACCTGCTGCGCGAGATCCGTACCCGCAGCGAGGTCCCGGTGCTCATGATGTCGGCGCACGGAACCATCGCCACGGCGGTCAAGGCCACGCACCTGGGCGCCGACGATTTCCTCGAGAAACCGTTCTCGAGCGAGAAGATGCTGGTCAGCGTTCGCAACGCGCTGCGCATGCGGCAGCTGCAGAGCGATCGGGCCGAGCTCGAGGCGCGCGCCGGCGTCGCCTCGCAGCTGCTCGGAGAGAGCGCTGCGCTGCGCCGCGTGCGCGAGCAGGTGGCGCTCTGCGCCCGGACGCCCGGACGCGTGCTCATCACCGGCGAAACCGGCACGGGCAAGGAGGTCGTGGCGCGCGCCATCCACGCGCAGAGCGACCGCCGGCGCGGCCCCTGGGTGGCCGTCAACTGCGCGGCCGTGCCCAGCGAGCTGATCGAGAGCGAGCTCTTCGGACACGAGAAGGGCGCCTTCACGGGGGCGTTGCGATCTCGGAGGGGCAAGTTCGAGCAAGCGCACAAGGGGACGCTGTTCCTCGACGAGATCGGTGACATGCCGGCACACATGCAGGCCAAGCTTCTGCGCGTGCTGGAGGAGGGCGAGGTCGAGCGCGTGGGCGGCGACCGGCGCCTGCGCGTCGACATCCGCGTGCTGGCGGCCACGAACCGTGACCTGCGCACCGACATCGAGACAGGCCGCTTCCGCCAGGACCTGTTCCACCGCCTGAACGTCGTGGCCATCCACATCACGCCGCTGCGTGAACACCCCGAGGACATCCCGGTTCTCGTCACCCACTTCGTCGAGATGCTCTCGAAGCACGCCGGGTTGCGCCCGGTCGAGATCGGAGACGATCTCATGGCCCGCCTGCAGCAGCATCCGTGGCCCGGCAACGCGCGAGAGCTGCGCAACACACTGGAACGTATCCTCATCTTCAGTCAGGGTCGTCGCCCGAACCTCGATCTGCTCGACGAGCTGCTCGCCGAGAGCGCCCGCAGCACGCCAGGTGCCTCCACGAGCGCGCCTGCCGCGCCCGCCCAGGTCGGTGCGCCGCCGCCCTCCGGGAGCGCACCACCGCCAGCCGCCACACCGCCCCTTGGCGCGGCCACGGCCGCGATGACGCTGCGCGAAGCTTCGGAGGACTTCGAGCGCAGCTACATTCGCCAGCGCCTGCGCGCACACGGCGGCCAGGTGGCGGCGACGGCGCGCGAGCTCGGCCTCGAGCGCAGCCACCTGTACAAGAAGATGCGCGCGCTCGGCATCGACCCCGAAGAGGCCCGCTGAAACCTCCCCCAGGTGGGTGGCCCCGACGTCGCGGGCAGCACGCCCGCATGTGGGGGCCCGACCGGGTCCCGACTTCGTGGTCGTCCGGCGCGTGTCCCCGGACACGCGCAATCCGCCCAGCGTGTCCGCAGCGACGCACCCACGCGACCCCGCAGCGCCGCCCACCGGCTTCGCAACTTCCCCCTGCACAGCGGATTGCGACAACACCCCGGCCCCGAGGCGGCGACCGGTACGCCGCGTGCGGTGGGGGTGGGCGGCGACGGACAGTGCCGTCGCACCCATGCCGCCGGGTGGGCGGCCGAGGTGCTCCCTCGAGGGACACATCAGGAGCCGGAGCCATGAGGAAAGGTCACACATCCATCATCCTGGGAACCGCGGGCGCCGCCTGCGTCGCCATCGCGATCGGGTTCTTCTCCAACAATCGGAACGAGTTCGAGACCAGCGGCACGCCGCCCGCACTGGACGATGTCGTCCTCACGAGCGAGACGAGCTTCGAAGCGCTCGAGCAGACGTTCGGCCAGACATCGGAAGACGTGGAGCGGGCCGTGCCGCCGTCGAGCACGATCCACGAGCCGGCAACGTTCGGTCCCGTTCTCGACGTCGCGAGCGTCGACCTCGAAGCCGCCGGAGCAGACGGCGAATCCGCGATCGAGAGCGCTGAAGCGGCGACCGCAGAGCCGGTGGTCGATGCGCTGCCGCTGGCGCAGATGGCGTTCCTGCAGCGTGACCACGAAACCGTCGTGGACCACCTGGAAGCGGCCGCCGGGCGTGGCGACGGGCGCTACGACGTGCACTACCTGCTCGGCCTCAGCCTGCGCTACCTGGGCCGCTACGAGGAGTCCGATGCCGCCATGGACGTGGCGCTCGACATCGCGCCCAACAGCGTGCGTGCCCTGGTGAACAGCGCCCGCACGCTGCTCGAGCTGCAGCGCGTCGCGGACGCCGAGGCGCGCGTGCAGCAGGCCATCCAGCTCGCTCCCGACGACGCCGACGCCTGGAACGTCCTCGGACGCGTGCGCCTCGCGGCCGGCAGGTCCCCGGAGGCCGAGCAGGCCTTCACGCGCGCGACCGAGATCGACTCCAGCCACGCCTGGGCGTTCAACAATCTCGGTTTCGTCCGCTTGCAGCGCGAGGCATGGGAGGAGGCGGCCGGGGCGCTGCGGAAGGCGATCCACCTGGATTCGGACGTCGCCTGCTTCCACAACAACCTGGGGGTCGCCTGCGAGCGCCTCGGTCGGCTCGAGGACGCTGCACAGGCGTATGCACAGGCCGTTCGCCTCAGCCCCGAGCACACCAGAGCGCAGGTGTCGCTCGAGCGCGTGACGCCGCTCCTCGAGGCCGAAGTGCGCGTCGCGTCCCCGCAGGAACCGGCGCAGGAAGCAGCCGCAGACGGCATCCTGGTCACGGAGGACACCATCCCGGCGGAAGATGTGGCCGTGAAGCCGTGACCGCATCCGCGGCGTTCGGCCGAGCTGCCGCGTCGCCACGCACGGGGTCCCGGGCAGGTCCGGGACCCCGCTGCTTCGAGCCCTGCAGCATGCGTCACCGGTCGGCCGTCGCCAGGTCGTTCGCGGGATCGGACACAGGCGCCTTGCCGGGGAGCGACAGGAGCAGGCCGAAGACCACCGTGAGCGGTGCGGTGATGGCGCAGAACCAGATTCCAGGGATCGCCCATGGCCCGAGCCGCAGCGTCAGGATCAGCGCGGCAACCGACGCCAGGGCGCCCCAGAAGGCGCCGTTGCCGTTGGCGCGCCCGACGAGAACGCCGAGCACGAAGAGACCGAGCACCGGACCGATGAAGTACGACGTGTACTCCACGAGGAACGGCAGCAACGACTCTCCGGTGCGCGCGACGTAGAAAGCCATCGCGATTCCGACCATCCCCCAGAACAGGACCAGATGACGCGCCACCCGCAGGTAGTGATGCTCCGAGGCGCCCCGCCTCAGATAGCGCCGGTAGAAGTCGACGACCCCCGATGTCGAGAGCGAGTGCAGGGCGGAGTCGATCGACGACATGGCCGCCGCAAAGACGGCGGCCACCAACAGCCCGGCGACACCCGCCGGCAGCTCGTTGGCGATGAAGATCGGCAGGATCGTGTCCGGCCGGACGTCCTCGGGAAGACGCCCCGGGTGGGACTGGTAGAAGCCGAAGAGGAAAACGCCGAGACACAGCGCCGCAGCCACGCCGATCAATCCCGTCAGCCAGGCCAGCATCGCCGCCTTCTGGGCCGAGCGCGCATCGGGACACGACACGTAGCGCTGCACCGACTGCTGATTCGTGCCGGCAACGGCAAAGGCCAGGATGCCGTACGCGATCAGCGCCGTCGGCAGCGTGCGGATGGACCCCGGATTCCACGCGGGATCGAAAGCGCGCAGCCGGCCCGCCTGCCGAGCCGTCTCCGAGATCGCGAGGAGCCCGCCGTCCACGTTCGCCGCCACCACCAGCAAGCAGACGCTCACACCGATGAGGATCATGAAGAACTGCAGGACGTCGGTCCAGATCACCGCCGCGATGCCGCCGGCAAAAGTGTACAGGATGGACACCACGCCCACGGCCAGGATCGCGACGGAAAGCGCGACGCCGGCGGTCTCGGAGAACACCAGGGCGGCACCGTACAGAAGCGCACCGAGGCGCACGACGACGAACAGAGCGAAGCACAGCGCACCCAGCGAACGGGTCTTGGCGTCGAAGCGCGACTCGAGATACTCGTAGGCCGTGGTCAGGTTCAACCGCACGAAGACGGGGATGAAGATCGCGCAGACGAGGAGATAGCCGAGCAGGTCGCCGAGCTGCAGCTGGATCCACAGGAAGCCGTGGCCGTAGCCCTCGCCCGGTCCGCCGAGGAGCGATGCTGCCGAGAACGCCGTGGCGATGATCGAAATGCCGATCGCCCACCACGGCAGCCGGCGCGAACCCCTGAAGTACTCGTCCGTACCGGTCTGGCGCCGGCTGGAAAGCGTCCCGATGCCGATGATCAGGACCGCGTACAGCAGGACGATCGCCCAATCCAGCCCGTTCATCCGCCCTCCCGCGGCGATCCGTGTCCCCCCGATCGGGTCGGCCCGGATCCGGGGTCGAAGCCCGGCGCTCACCAGACGGCGAGCGACGCGAGGTGCACGATCAGCGGCAACCCCACCACTGCCCGGGCGCGCAACCTGCCCTCACGTTGCGGCAGGCGGGCTCGCAGATACGACCACCCACCCCAGACCACAAGGACCATCTCGAGCCCCCAGGCGGCCCAGAGAGCCCGGCGCCAGAGGTCCCCTCCGGCGCGGATCGGCAGCCAGGGTCCGCCGACGCCGATGTCCGGCGCGTGCACGAGCAGATCCAGCCCGATGTGCGAGACCACCGCCAGACCCAGCGCCAACGCCCAGTCCACGGACCACAAGAGAAGACCGATCGCCGCAGCCAGGCAAGCGTAGATCAGCACCATCGAAACGTCATGCGAGAACGCCATCGACCCGAAAGTGTCGGGGCGCAAGGGATGCGCAGGAGGTCCGCTCATGCTCTCCCAGCCGATGGCATGGAAGAAGACGAACAGCAGGTCGGGAAGCTCGGCGGCCAGGAGAATGGCCAGGAGCGCGACGGACCGGTAGCGCGACTTGATCGCCAGCCCGACGCCGAAGTGCCCGGCCAGCATCAGGAGCGCAGCCGGCGTGGACGTGGACGCGCCCGCAGCTTGACGCCGCGGTCGAGAAACGTGAGCGCCACGATGAGAACCACGATGGCGACGAGAAGTTGCACGATCCAGGACATGTCCGAACCTCAAATGTCGAGCGCCGCGCGCGTCTCGGCGTTCAGGATACCGCTGATGCGGATGTTCCTGTCCCTCTGGAACGTCTTGACCGCCCGGCCCAACTCGCGGCTCCAGCCGCCGTCGATCTCACCCCGGTAGTAGCCGAGATCCGTGAGCCTCGCTTGCGCCTTGCGGATCAAGCTGGGGCTCATCGATTTCTCCTCCGGGTTCTTGAGCTTCGGCTTCTGCGCCGGAGTGGCCGCGCCCGTTCCGCTCGGAGCGCTCGTGACCGGGGGCGCGAGGTTCGCTCCTTCCTCGTCCCCGCGCACGGCGAGAAGGACGAGGAAGCCCCCGACGAGCAGGAGCGCGCCCAGGAGCACCGCTGCCAGCGTCCTGACGGTCAACGTCCGTTCCTCCCCCGGTCCGCGCCCGGCGCGGACCGTGGCTCGCTGCACGCGCCCCGGCGCTCGGCACCGGCATCCTGCCGGCGCCCGCCGACGGCGGAGCTCGCCGGCGCGGGCCCGGGCGCTGTCCGCCGGCATGGGATCGGACCCGGCTCCTGCGGCGCCGGCCGGCCGGTTGCACCGATCAGCCCGAGAACAGTAGTCCCCCCAGGCTCACACCGCCAAGGACGGCGAGCGTGACCACACAACCGGCGATGCACACCCCCATGAGGACGATCGGAAAGGCGGTGCGGAACGGGATCCCGAACACGAACGCGGCGGCCGATCCCGTCCACGCCCCGGTCACCGGAAGCGGGATGGCGACGAAGAGCACCAGGCCAATCGGGCCGAAGCGCTCGATCGCCCCGCTGCGCCGTCGCGTGCGTGCGAACAGCCAGTCGAAGAAGCGGTCCATGAAACGGAAGCGCCGCAGGGCGTCCGAGACCGGTCCGAGGAACAGAAGCAGCGGCACCACGGGGATCATGTTCCCGAGGACGGACAACACGTAGGCGCGCGGCCACCCGAGCCCTTCGATCATGATCGCCCATGGAATCGCCCCTCGCAGCTCGACGATGGGCAGCATCGAGATCACGAGCGTCACCACCTCCGGGGGCAGCCCGGATGCCCGCAGAGCTTCGATCAGCTGTTCGCGCACCCCGTCTCCCCCCGCCAGCGCACACCCGATCACATGGCCCGTCCCATCGGCCGCGCACGGAATCCAGCATCGATTCGCCCCAACCGCCCAGCGACCCGCGTTCCAATCGGCATCTCGGATCGCACCGGGGCGACCTGCGAGCTCTGGCGTCCGCACCGCCCTGCGAGCTGCCGGTGTCCGAACACCCCCCGGGGACGCGGCCGCAGGGAGCCGCCGCGGAGCGCTGCCGTTCCACGCGCGCCGGACCTGTCGAACCCATGGTCGATCCGGCGTCACCCGTGCGGACGTCAGGAGGCAGACGCCGGGGCGCGGATCCACTCGGGTTCTCCGCAGGCTGCCCGACGCGGGATCCTGCGCCGCAACGCCCGGGCGGCACCCGAATGCAGCCGGCAGGCGAGACGCTCCGAGCGACAGATTCCCCACCGGTGTCCGGGGAGCTTGCAGCTGCGCTGCGTCCTCCGAGGATCGGGCAAGGAGATGTATCGAGGTGGCCGTCCGGCTGCATGGCGACGGCACCTCCCGGCAGCGCACGCTGGTGCCGCCGTGGCGCCGGCCGGCTACGAGCTCGTCGGTGCGCCGCTCACGAACTGCGCCGCGAACGCCTTGGGTGTGAGCGGTTCACCCGTCGCGTGCTTGACGAGCTCGTTCCACGTGTAGAGGGCGCCGGGACCGAACACTTTCTCGCGCAGATAGCGTCCCACCTCGGGCCGTCCGACGTAGGTCACGCTCCACAAGTCGTCCGCGTGCAGGATCTCCTTCACGATGTGCTGGTGCACCTGGCTCGCCATCATCTCGCCGAAGAGATAGTTGTGGTAGTACACCGGCGCCATGGCCACGTGGTACTTGGCGGCGTAGTCCGGCGCGTTGCGCCCCTCCGGACGCCGGATCATCTGGTAGCGCTCGACGAGATCCCACCAGAGCTTGTTCAGGTCCTGATCCGGATTCGAGTACATGGCATGCTCGAAGCGCACCATCACCTGCACCCAGCGGCTGAAAACGAGCTGCTCGAACGTGAGCATCTTGCGCACCTCGTCCTCGATCTCGGCGCGCCGCTCGGCCGGGAGCCCGGCCATCTGCTCCATCCAGAGCGCGTTCTTGGACATGCGTCCGAACAGCATCGCCATGGCCTCGGTGGTCAGCGTGTGGGGGATGGTGCGGATCACGTGCGGGAGATCACGCCGGATATACTTGTCATACACGGCGTGCCCCATCTCGTGCAGGATCGTCCCCATCCAGTACTCGTTCGGACGGATGTTCGCGAACACCCTCACGTCACCCTCACGGTCGATGTCCGTGCAGTACGCGTGCGGGTTCTTGCCCTCCTTCTCGTAGAGATCGCTGCGCTCGATGATGTCCGCGATCTCCATGCCGAGGCCCTCGTAGTAGCGCGTGTTGGCGTCGAGGATGTCGACCTTCTCGTAGAGGGCGTCGAGGTCGACATCGAAGACGTTCGGGGATTCCTGGAAGAACGGGTTGTGGTAGTGCCACGGGCGCAGCTGACCCACCGAGATGCCGTAGCGCCCTGCGAGGCGCTCGTCGACCTCCTGCTTCATTTCCTCGAACGCATCGCGGGTGAGGTCGTCCAACTCGTCGAAAAGCTTCAGGAACTCCTGCTCGTCGAACTCCTGCTGTACGAGCTTCAGGCTGAAGTAGCTGGGGAAACCGAGTCTGTGCGCCGCCTCGTTGCGCAGCCGCACGACTTCGAGCAGCTTCGGCTCGACCGCGGCGCCGACCTGCTTGCTGGCCTCCCAGGCCGCCCGCAGCTCGCCCGAGTCGTTCGCTGTCTTCAGGATCTCACGCAGGTCGTTGTCGGTGTAGGTCTTGTCCCCGATGCGGCCGCGCGCGGTCGAAAAGATCTGGTCCACCTCGCTCTGCAGACCCACGATCGTCTCGAGGAGCTCCTCGGGAAA
>JBHHXQ010000150.1:0-8442 GCA_046757105.1 Candidatus Krumholzibacteriia bacterium | reverse complement strand
GAACGCGTGCCGATCCAGGTGCCGGCCGGGGAACGCAACAAGGACTACCTGGTGACCAAACGCGACAAGCTCGGCCACCTGCTCGATGACCTGTAAGAACGGAGAGAAGTCCATGCCGCAGTACCACGAAGGAGCCCTCGACGCGCGCGACCTGCGTGTGGCGCTCGTCGTCTCACGCTTCAACGAGCTCTTCACCGAGAAGCTGCTGGAAGGCGCACTGGATTGCTTGCAGCGGCACGGCGCCTCGGACGGCGCGCTGCACGTGGTGCGCGTCCCCGGGAGCTTCGAGGTGCCGCTGGCTGCGAAGACCCTCGCTGCGAGCGGCGACTTCGACGCCATCGTGTGCCTGGCCGCGGTCGTGCGTGGCGCCACACCACACTTCGACCTGGTCGCTGCCGGGATCGCCAGGGGCGTCTCCAAGGTGGCGCTCGACTCCGGTGTGCCGGTGATGTTCGGTGTGCTGACAACGGACACGCTCGAGCAGGCGGTCGAACGTTCGGGAACCAAATCCGGCAACAAGGGCTGGGATGCGGCACTCGCGGCCATCGAGATGGCGAACGTGCTGCGTGGCCTGCGACGCGAAAGGTGATCGGGGATGGGCCACCGCAGGCTGGCGCGCGAGATCGCCGTGCACGCGCTCTACGAGATCGCCCAGAGCGATGCGGAGGCGTCCCGCGCACTGCGCTCGAACCTGGAGCGCCGCGATGCGGGCGACACCACGCGCGAGTACGCTGCGCGACTCCTGCGCGAGATCGAGGCGCACCGCCCGGACGTCACACAGCGCATCTCGGGGACGCTCGAGAACTGGACTCTGGAGCGGGTGGCGCTCGTGGAACGCTGCGTCCTGGAGGTCGGCACCGTCGAGATCCTCTACTTCCCGGACGTCCCCCCCAGCGTGGTGATCGACGAGGCCGTCGACATCGCGCGCAAGTTCAGCAGCGAAGAAAGCGGGGCCTTCGTGAACGGTGTGCTCGACCGCATCGCCCGTGACGCGGCGCCGGAGGGGCACGCCGCGGGCGCCGATTCGGCGGAGGCGGAGTCGTGACGGCCCGTCTTCGTGCACTCAGCCCGGACACCCCCTTGAGGTCTCGTCCGGTGACTGCCCGGTCGCGGGTTCCCTGAATCGTCGCCGTGGCACGAACCTCCGAGAAGCACCACTGGGAGCGCTTCTGGGAATCCTCCCAGCAGATCGACGACGTCTACGACACGGACGGGCGTGTCGTCGACGCATTGCTCGTCGGTTTCGATCCGCGGGGCAAGCGTGTTCTGGAGGTGGGCGCCGGCTCGGGCCGCGACAGCCTCGAGCTGCACAGGCGCGGCGCCGAGGTCTGGGTGGTCGACTACACGCCGAGCGCGCTCCGACTCGTCGTCGCCCAGCCGGGTGGGACGAGCCTGGTCCGGGTGTGCGGCGACGCCTTCCAGCTGCCGTTCCCGGACGGCAGCTTCGACGCCGTCTTCCATCAGGGTCTTCTCGAGCACTTCCGCAACCCGCTCGACCTGGTGCGGGAGAACGCCCGCGTGCTGCGTCCCGGCGGGCTCCTGCTCGTCGACGTGCCACAGCGCTGGCACTACTACACACCGCTCAAGCACGTGCTCATCGCCCTGGATCGCTGGTTCGCCGGCTGGGAGACCGAGTTCTCGATCGGCGAGCTGCGCGGGCTCATGCGCGACGTGGGGCTGCGTCCCGTCCACGAGTACGGGGGCTGGTGCGTGCCGAACCTCGTCTACCGTGCCGCCCGCAAGGGGCTGCTGCGTGCCGGCGTGCGCCTGCCGCTGCAGCCTCCCATGCCGATCCTCGGCGGGCTGCTGCGCCGCGCGCGCACGGCGCTGGCGGCGACACGCCTGCCGCTCTACACGGGCATGAACATCGGCTGCGTGGGGCGGAAGCAGTAGGGGGGCGTCGGGCCGGGGTGCCCCCCGGGTCGGCTCCACCCGGTCCGCAGGGCCACGCCGACGGGCCGTGCTGGGGCTCGGGCGCGGCGGACGCCCGGGAGCCGCACCGCGGCGTCCCAGGATGCACGACCGCTCCGAGGCCCCGCCTGCGGCTGGCCGGCTGCCTCGAGAGGATTCCCCTCTCTTCCGAGAGGAACGACGCGGCTCTCCAGACGGAACCATTCCTCCTGGGACGCTGTAGGGGAAAGAGCCGGGATGGGGGGGACGGCGGACTGCAGCGGCTCGCTCCAGGCGGTCTTGTCAAGCGGCGGGGGCGTCACTACACTGCCGCAATGCCCGCGCACGGACCAGCCCCAGACGCGCAGCGCCGTTCCGTGAGCGGAGGCTGGCTTCTTGCGGCCCTCAAGGTCGCGATCAGCGCGAGCCTGCTGTGGCTGATCCTGCGACGCTTCTCGTTCCAGGACCTCAAGGAGCAGGTCCTCCAGACCCAGACGGGTGCCCTGCTTCTTCCCCTCGGCATCATCCTGGCCAGCAATCTGCTCGGAGCGGTGCAATGGGGATGGCTCGTGCGTACGTCGGGACTCGTGATCGGCGGCGGACGCCTCCTCGGCCTGTACTTCACGGGACTGTTCTTCAACAATTTCTTGATCGGCAATCTGGGCGGGGACGTGTACAAGATCTACAGCCTGGGGCGCAGCGAGGGGGCGCTCGGGCGCGTCGCGGGCGCGACGGTCGTGGACCGGCTGGTCGGGGTCTCGGCGCTGTGTACGCTGGCGCTCGTCGCCGCGGTCGTGGCGCTCGTCCGCGGGCGGATTCCGACGCCGCTCACGTTGCTCGTCCTGGTGTTCAGCGTGGCCACGATGGCGTTCGCGGGTGTGGTTCTGCACGCGCACTTCGGGGAGAAGGCCGAACGATGGCTGCAGGGGTTGCCTCTCGGGGGCTTGTCCGCACGCCTGGGGCGCCTTCTCGGCTATCTGCGCGAGTACCGGGAGCGCACGGCGGTGCTGAACGGAGCCTTCATGCTGTCGCTTCTCATCCAGTCGTCTCGGGTGCTCGCACACTACTTCGTCGGGGTGGCCATGGGCTGGTCGCTGGTGGCGGCGGATCTCGGCAAGTTCTTCCTGGTCATCCCGATCCTCGGCCTGGTCATCGCCCTGCCGATCTCGATCGGCGGCTGGGGGGTGCGGGAGTGGGCCGGGGTGGCGCTGTTCGTGCCCCTGGGCCACGACGGCGAGGAAGCCGTGACCCTGCTGGCGCTGACCGCGAGCCTGGCCTTCCTCATCAGCCTTCTCGGGGGCATGGCTTTCTTCGTGCGGCTGCTGCCGCGAAACGCGAGCACCCCCGTGTCGTGAGCGTGCTCGCGGCGCGCCTGCGACGCGCATCCCGGAGGAGTGCCGCTTGAGCGAACGTCGTCTGCGCATGGGCCTCGGGCTGGTGCTGTTCGCCATCGTCCTCGTCGCCTACATCGAGACGATGGCCGGCAGCTCCAGCTTCTGGGACTGCGGCGAGTTCATTGCGGCCGCCTACAGCCTGGGCATCCCGCATCCACCTGCGACGCCCCTCTACGTGGTGCTCGGTCGCGTCTTCGCCCTGCTGCCGCTGCCGCTGTCGATCGCCCAGAAGGTGAACTTCATGTCGGCGCTCTTCGGGGCGCTGGGCGTCGTCGTCCTCTTCCTGATCGTCGCGCACGTTCTGCGGGAGCGCCGGGGCGAGCCCCGGAGCTGGCTCGACCACGTGGTGATCTACGGCAGCGCCCTCGTCGGGGCCCTGTTCACCGCCTGGAGCAACACCTACTGGATCAACGCCGTCGAGGCCGAGGTCTACTCGATCAGCTCCTTCGTGATGGGCCTGACCACGCTGCTGGCGCTCCGCTGGTCACGCGACCCGGAGAACCCCGCCAGCACGCGCTCCATCTATCTGATCATCTACCTCCTGTCGCTCGGTGTCGGTTTCCACCTGGGGACCGTGCTGACGTACCCGGCCATCGCTCTCTACATGCTGATGTTCCGCAAGAGGAGCTTCCGGGACGCCGATCTGGTGATCTTCTCGTGCGGGTTCTTCCTCTTCCTGTTCCACGTGAACCTCAAGTTCGGCGGCTGGCCGGCGGCTGTGGCGCTCGTCGTCTTCCTGATCCTCTTCATCATCCGCGCCGCCGGCGGCCACCGTTTCGTTCCCGTCTCGACGTTCCTCTTCGTGCTCGGGATCACCATCCACTTCTTCCTGATGATCCGCTCGGGCCAGAACCCGGCGATCGACGAGGCCGACCCGGAGAACTTCACGAACCTGATGGCGGTGCTGCGGCGCGAGCAGTATCCACCGAGCAATCCTTTCGAGCGCAAGGCGACCTGGTACTTCCGGATCGTCGACCACTTCTGGCGCTACTTCACCGAGCAGTACCAGCTGGTGCGGGCGACCAGTGGCCACTTCACCGGCACGCGGCTGGCCTACGTCCCCATCCTCGTCGGGCTGGCCGGGATCGTATCCGTGGCGCGCAGCTCGCTTCGCAACTTCGTGCTGCTGTTCGGGACCTTGCTGATCACCAGCCTCGGCATGATCTTCTTCCTCAACTTCTCCGACCACGAGGTGCGCGAGCGCGACTACTTCTACTCGCCGGCGTTCTACTTCTTCGGCATGTTCATCGGGCTGGGGGCCGCCGCCGTTCTCGACTGGTTCTTCGGCCCCCGCAAAGGCGAGAGGTCCAGCGGCATCGACCGCATCGGCTACGTGGGCGGCATCGTCATCTTCTTGATGCTCACCGGCATGCTGTACACGCGTTACCATTTCGAGCACGACCGGACGCGCGAGCGCATCCCCTGGGGCTACGGGTACAACATGCTGGCCGGTCTGGAGCCCAACGCGCTCATCTTCACGAACGGTGACAACGACACCTTCCCGCTCTGGTACCAGCAGGAGGTCGAGCAGTTCCGGCGCGACGTTCGCGTGATCAACCTGAGCCTGCTCAACACCCCCTGGTACCCGAAGCAGCTGCGGGACAACGAGCCGAAGGTGCATCTCTCCTGGAGCGATCACGACATCCACAATCTCGGGCGCATGGCGTGGGACGTCAGCATCAAGCAGAAGAAGCAGTATCAGCCGCGCGATCTGGCCGTGTTCCAGATTCTGCAGGACAACTACGGCAAGAAGGAGATCTACTTCGCGGTGACGATTCCACGCGAGGCTCTCCAGGAGTTCAGGGATCACCTGGTCCTGGAAGGACTCGTGTATCGTTTCCAGGGGCAGCGAGGCTCTCTCGGCATGCGCGACCACGAGAAGATCGTGCACAACGTCGACAACGTGTACCGTTTCGACGGGATCCTCACGGCCGATGGCAAGCACGACGACGGCATCTACCGCGACCGGAATCAGGTCACGCTGGTCCAGAACTATGCCAGCGCCTTCATCCGCCTGGGGCAGCACCACATGGACCAGGCGGAAAGAGCCACGGACCCGGCGGTCCGCGAGGTCGAATACGTCGAGGCCGTGCGTCGATACCGGCAGGCACTCGAGATCTCGCCCGACTTCCAGGAGCTGCAGGTGCTGCTCGGCAACCTGTACCAGCGCATGGGCCGGCTCGAAGACTCTCTGGAGCTGTACGAGCAACTCCAGGAGCGCGATCCGGGCAACGAACGCGTGCGTTTCGAGCTCGCCCGCGTCAACCTGATGCTCGAGCGCTACGACGAAGCCCTCAGGGGCTTCCGGAGCATGGCGCGCCGCAATCCGGCGGACGAGTTTCCGCATCAGGCCTTGATCCAGGTCCTCTGGCAGCTCGGACGGACCCAGGAGGCAGAGCAGGTGGTGGCCGAGTGGGAGGCCCGCTGGCCCGGAGACACGCGCATGCGCGAGTTCTACCGTGACGTGCTGGAGGGGTTGACCCCACCCGATTGGTACATTCCCGGTGGCGGCGGTGGCACGCGGACACCGGTGCCGACCGGAGGAGACAGCGTCGGGCCGGGCACCCCCGAGGACGCCGGCACGCGCTAAGCGCGGAGGAAGAGGACGTGTCCAAGGACGTGCTTCTGGTCACGGGGGCGGCAGGGTTCATCGGTTCCACGTTGACCGACCGTCTCCTGCGGGACGGCCACCGGGTGCGTGGTGTCGACAGCCTCACCGACTACTACGATCCGGCCATCAAGCGGAGCAACATGCAGGACGCGATGCAGCATCCGGACTTCGAGTTCGTCGAGGGCGATCTCGCGGATCTCGATCTGCCGAAGCTGCTGCAGGACGTCTCTTGCTGCTTCCACCTGGCGGCGCAGGCGGGTGTGCGTGCGAGCTGGGGGCGTGACTTCGCCATCTACATCCGGTGCAACATCGACGCGACCCAGAAGCTTCTCGAGGCGGCCCGCGACGTGGAGCTGCCGCGGCTCGTGTACTCGAGTTCGAGCTCGGTGTACGGCAATGCGCGGCAGATGCCGATGAGCGAGGACGCCATGCCGTCCCCGGTGTCGCCGTACGGGGTCACCAAGCTCTCCGGGGAGCAGCTCTGCAACCTCTACTACTTCAACTACGACCTGTCGTCGGTGAGCCTGCGCTACTTCACGGTCTACGGGCCGCGCCAGCGCCCCGACATGGCTTTCCACAAGTTCATTCGCGCCGGCATCGTGGGCAGTCCCATCGAGATCTACGGGGATGGCGAGCAGACCCGCGATTTCACCTTCGTGGACGATGCGGTGGAGGCGAACCTGGCCGCCATGGGCTACCCGAAGCCGCACGGCGTCTTCAACGTCGGCGGTGGGGCGACGGTGACCGTCAAGTACGTCATCGAGATCATCGAGTCCTCACTCGGGAAGCGGCTGCAGGCGCAGTACCGGCCGAAGGCGCTCGGCGACGTCAACCACACCCACGCCGACACGCGGCGCGCCGCCGAGGAGCTCGGCTTCCGCGCCCAGCTGCGCGTCGAGGCGGGGATCCCGCAAGAGGTCGCCTGGGTGCGACAGCTGTACGAATCGTCGGAGGTCATGGAACTCTCTTTCGTCATCCCGCTCTACAACGAGGTCGAGAGCCTGCAAGAGCTCAAATCCTCTCTCGACGAAGTGGTCTCCGAGCTCGAGATGGAGAGCGAGTACATCTTCGTCGATGACGGCTCGGCGGACGGCAGTCTCGACCTCCTGCGCCGGCTGCACCGCGAGAACCCCAAGCGGGTCAAGGTGCTGTCGTTTCGCCGCAACCAAGGGAAGTCGGCGGCGCTGGCCGCGGGCTTCCAGGAGCCCCGCGGCGAGTTCGTCGTGACCCTGGACGCCGACCTACAGGACGATCCGGACGAGGTGCCACGCCTGTTGGACGAGCTGCGCGACGGCGCCGATCTCGTGTGCGGTTGGAAGCGCAGGCGAAGCGATCCGTGGACAAAGCGCATGCCTTCGCGCCTGTTCAACTTCGTGACCTCGGTGGTCTCCCGCGTCAAGCTGCACGACTTCAACACCGGGCTGAAGGCGTATCGTGGCGACGTCGTGCGCTCGATCTCGGTGTACGGGGAGCTGCATCGGTTCATTCCGGTGCTGGCGGCATGGCAGGGCTTCACGGTGAGCGAGATTCCGGTGCGCCACCGGGCCCGCAAGTTCGGAGCCTCGAAGTTCGGCCCGGCGCGCTTCCTGCACGGTTTCTTCGACCTCATCACGGTCATGTTCCTGACCCGGCGCTCGACGACGCCGCTCTACTTCTTCGGCGGCATCGCTCTGGCCTTCGTGCTCGGCGGGCTGGTGATCGACGGCTGGTTTCTCGTGCGCTGGATGCTGGGCGAGGCCATGCGTGTGCGGCCGCTCTTGCTGCTCGGCATCGGGCTGATCATCGTCGGCATCCAGATCGGCACGATGGGGCTCCTGGCAGAGATGCTCTCGGCCTCGCGTGCCGAGCGCCGGTCGTGGAGCTTCCGCGAACGCCTGCTGTGAGACCGCAGCATCGGGAGGCGCCATGTCCCGGAACACGGGCTGGCCCGCGGCCGTGCTCGGCCCCTTTCATCCGTACCGTGGTGGCATCGCGCACCACACGACGCTGCTCGCGCGTACGCTCGCGACCGACCACCCGGTGCTGGGCGTGAACTTCACGCGTCTGTACCCGAGCTTCCTGTTCCCGGGCCGCACGCAGTACGATGAGAGCGCCGACCCGTTGAAGGCCGCAGACGTCCGCGTCCGGCGCCTCGTGGACAGCGTCGGGCCGCACACCTGGCTGCGCGCCGCCCGGGCAGTGCGGGATGCGGGCGCCCGCCTCCTGGTGGCGCAGTGGTGGCACCCGTTCTTCGCCCCGGCGTACGCGAGCGTGTCGCACCTCGTGCGGCGCCACGGCGTGCGTGTGGTCTACCTCTGTCACAACGTGTTGCCGCACGAGTCGACGCGCCTCGATGGGCTTCTGGTCCGAGTCGGCCTGGGGGCGGCCCACGGATACCTGGTGCACAGCGAAACCGACCGTGCCGCGCTCGAGATGCTGTTCCCGGATCGCCCGTACGTCCTGACGCCGCTGCCGGCGTTCGGATTCTTCTCGCAGGGTCGCACGGACCGCGAAACGGCGCGGCAGCAGCTGCAACTGGACGGACACGTGGTGCTCTTCTTCGGCCTC
>JBHHXQ010000149.1:0-8455 GCA_046757105.1 Candidatus Krumholzibacteriia bacterium | reverse complement strand
TGCACCGCTTCGAACTGCGCGTAGCGTTCGGCTTGGCGCGCGCGTGCGGCGGCGATGCGCTCTCTCAACTGCCGCGTCGAGTCGCTGTCGCCTACCGGTGTCTCGACCATCTGCTCGATCGACGGCACGCCGACCTCGACGCGCAGGTCGATGCGATCCAGGATCGGTCCCGAGAGGCGCGACTGGTAGCGCTGTACGTCCCCGGTGTACAGCGACACGGTTTCTTCGGTTGGTCGAGCTTGCCGCACGGCGACGCCAGACCTCCGGTCGAGACTTTGGGTGAGCAGCTTCGGCTTGCCCGCCAGGGCCGAGGCCTGTCCCAAGAGCGGCTCGCGCAACTCTTGCGGGTCGACGAGGGGACCATCCGAGGCTGGGAGGTCGGCGCGCATCGTCGAAGCCCGCACCTGCTCAAGCGGGTGGCCCAGTTCCTAGGCGCGTCTCACGATCGAGGGCGAGTCGATCCAGCATGGCCGAATGTGCAAGCCCAAGACGTCCGACGTGACTTCGACGATGTTCGGCCACCCCAAATAGTCGGCGAGGAGCTTCGGATGGTAGGGGAGGAACCCCTGCACGGAGACGTTGTTCCCGCCGTTCGCGCGCATGCAGTCGTAGCGACCCATGTTGACGTAACGCTCGTTCGGTACCCACCCGACCCCAGGGACGTACCGGCTCAGGTTCATGTTGGGCGTGTGGGTGTAGTATCCGAGGTGTTGCCCATACTCGTGGCCGGTCGCGTACTCCGTCCACGTCTTGTTCGGGATCCCATCCACGTCTGCTTGTGGGAAGCGGATCGTCAAGCCCCCCTCGAATCCCGGAACGGTTCCCACGCTGAGTCCACCATAGCCGCCGATACCGTTGTTGGACCAGACGTGGGTGTAGTGGTAGATGGACACCTGCTCGACGCCTTCCCTGATGCTGTCCTGGAGAACGGGGAGGTACGCCTCATGGATCTTGTTCATGATCTCCGTATTGAGCGTCCCCGACGCTCCGTTGTAGCCGGCAGCGGTCGTGTCCGCGATCCAGGCCTTCGTCGACTCGTCCGTCCGCTTGATGATGTGCAGGTCGAGGGTCTGGCTCCCATGCGAGATCGAAGTGATGTAGTCGGCGAAGTCCGTCTTCAACTCCTTCGCCCAGGAAGGCAGATTCTGGGGCGTCGGCTCGTCGGGGAAACCGATGAATGCAGACGCGCCACCACCACGGAATCTTGGGGCAGTGAATCGCACTCCCGAGGCGGTCCACGCGGCCATGCGAAGCCGGAAGCGACAGCGGAGCGTGCGACTCGGTGGAAGAGGATGCGGGACGGGAGTGGGCCCGGCGAGTTTCACTCGAGCAGAACCAGCTTGACGGCGTCCCGTGCGCTGCCGGTCTCCAGAGAGCAGAGATAGGCGCCGCTCGCGACACGGCGGCCATTCGAGTCTTTCCCGTCCCAGACAACCGTGTGCGAGCCGGGGTCGCGCCGCTCGTCGACCAGCGACCGAACCCGCCGTCCGGCGACGTCGTACACCTCGAGCCGCACGTGTGTCGGCCGGGCCAGGTCGAAGGTGATGCATGTGGCCGGATTGAACGGGTTGGGGGAAACGCTGTGCAGCGCACTCACCCGAGCTGCGCGCTCCGGTGCTCCGGGTTTGCGATCCGAGTACGGGATGCGCAGGAGAATACGGGCATCGCTGGGCGGGAGGGTCTCCTCGCTGACCACAGCACCGTCGTACTCCGGGTGGCCCGGCACTTCGAGCCTGCGGTAGCGCCCGCCCAGCGAAATCGTTTGTGTCTCGTTCGTGTAGTTCAGCAGGACGATGCCGTTCTCGAAGTTGCGCCGGAAGACGTTCGTGTCCCCGCGCTGGATCCGGATATCGTCGAACCAGACGTATCCAGAACGGCCCATGAACATGTTGAGCCCGGCCTCTCCTGTCCCTGTTGCGGTGAACGAGAACTCGAACTCCTTCCAGTGCTTGCGCACACGAAACCCGACGTTCCCGAGACAGACGTTCTGCGGGCAGTCCTGGCTGTAGAGATGTACGGTGACCTCTTGGGGCGTGGACGAGCGGGCCCAGAATCGCAACGTGTAGCTCTGTCCTTCGACCACCTGGATGGGTCCGGTGTAGACCTTGATCGCCATCGGATCGGGGGCGGACCGGATGGTGACGCGCGCCGATGGCGCCGCGGTCGGGTAGTGCGCGTGGTCCGCCTCCAGCGTTGCTTCCGCGCCGACCGTCAGGATCCGCCACGGGATGTCCACGCCTGCCGAGAAATCACCGTTCGGTACGATCGATTCGCCCTGCGGGCGCACGACCCGGAAAGCAGCCCCGCGCGGTTTGCCGAGGTAACCGCGCTGCGCACCGTTCAGATCGTATTCCGGCTCCCACCAGAGCGCCGCATGCGGCCCAGGGATCGTGTTCAGGCAGTAGAACCCATCGCCGAGGAGTGCGGAGGCCAACGTGAAGCGCTTGTGACGTTCGAACTCGGAGCCGCGCTTCGGCTCGCTTCTGCTCCCCGTCCAGCCGGCATTCAGGATGTTGGCCCGGTACGGACGGGCGGCGAACATCTCCTCGAGGTATCCGCCGCTCGGTTCGAACATCGAGTGCTTCCAGGCGTACGCGTATGGGTTCCACGGGTCGCGCCTCGAGCTGTAGGGGAAGTTCTCGAGCATCGTGCCGTTCAAGAAGCGGAAGTAGTCGGAAGACGAGGTGCCGAGGACGGCGTGCGGCGCCGCAGGCGGCGCAGCTCGCGATTCAGGCGCTTCGCCACATCCCACATGGCCGCGCTCCATGCCGCGTCCAGCTCGGCACGGCTGTCTGCCGTTCCATCGCAACCCTCGGGATGGTGCGTCGGGTTGCAGTCGGAGTCGAGCTGCAGCCACGGCTGTGCCCACGAGATGCGTTCCCAGAAGTTGTCCAGGAAGATGCCGTCCCACTCCGGATGCGTCTGCAGCTGCGCCACGATGCGCCGCACCAGCCATCGGCGCCAGGAGCCCTCGGAGCCCGCCGGGGCGGCATCGGTCGGATTGACCATCCACGTCTTGGGCCAGTCGGAGGCCGGTTTGCTCCGCGTGTTGTACCACCAAAGATCGTTCTTGCTCGCGTACTCGTACAAATCCACCTTGAACTGATTCAACGAGAACGGATTCAGCTTCACCGAATACGGATTGACGACCATGAACAGCTTGATGTCGGGGTTCAACGCCCGCAGCTGCGCGAGCTGCTCGTTGGTCCATACCTGACCCAGGACGAGAAGATCGTAGCGCGCGAGCAGCGGAATCTCCGATTCGTCCACGGAGCCGAGCATGTAGACGTTGGCCAGCCTCGGAAAGTCCAGCGAACGCACACCCGCGGCCAGCTGCCCCGCCCCTCGGCGCGCTTCGCGGAGGCGAGCCGGTTCGAGGTCAGCGGATCGCTCCTCGACGGCACGGGTTCGAGCCGGAGGAGCACCGAGCGGAGCCCAGGGAGCGCCGGGATGAGTCTCGATGGCGTGATGGTGAGGATCGGCCCACACCGAGGTCGCGAAGAGCGTCGCGACCCACAGGACCGCTGCGACCGCAATGGGTCTTCGCCGGCCGCGGCACAGATATCCCCCGGCAGGCGACGAGGCGGCGGTACGCGCGTCAATCCCACGAGGCGAGGGCTGTCGCGGCCAGGTAAGCTCTGCGAAAAGAACGAGGACTCTCAACGTGAGGCACTCCGATGCCTGGTCGGATGCGCCCCACAACCGGTTCCGATCCGGTGTGTGTCGTCAGTATAACAAGTCCAACAATGTCATAGGAAGCGATGGACCGGGATTCGTGCCGAGGTGCGTGGAAACCTCAAAAAGTCATCCATCCAGCATGGCTGGACACTCACGCCAGCGACGCCATGGGGCCGGCGACCGCGCGGGGCGGGAATGCATGGCGGCACCTGCATGGCGGTGCCCGCATGGCGGCGCCTGCATGGCGGCGCCTGCGTGGCGGTGCTCGCGTGGCGGCGCCCGGATGCTGGAGCCTGCATGGTGGGTGCCTGCATGGCTGGGCGGTCTGTGGCCGGCGGTTTGGCGGAGTCCACGCTTGACGACTCGACCGCGGAGCCGTTTCACTGCCCGAGCACCTGCCGGGTCGACTTCATCGGAAGCGGTCTCCGACGATGGCCACGATCCGGTCCCGAGCCGGAGGTTGTGCTTGCGCAGAGTCCAACGGATCGCGCTCTCGCTTCTCCTTCTCGTGATTGCGGTGGGATGCGGCGGGGCATCCAGGCGCTTGATCGGTTCCCGGGGGCCGGTCTCCCCCGAGCCGGGTCCGGATCAGGGATGGGCCACGAAGTTTCTCGACCAGACTCACCTTGCCATCGGCAAGAAGACCGTGGTCGGGGAAGCGTTTGCGGGAGGTGGCCGCTACAGACTCCACCGCGACACCTCCGTCGAGACCCTCGACTGCCATTCTTCACTCCAGGACTCGGTGGTCCATCGAGTTCGACTGTCGGCTCGAGGATGACACGTGGGATCACCCTGCGCGTCTCGAGGTTGGCGGCCGCAGGGTTCGGGTCGAAGAGGTCTGGAGTCGCATCACGTAGCCTGGCTGCGAGTCGGGACGGAGGTCGGAGGGCGGATCCCACGCCGGCGGACGTTCGCGGCCGGCGTTGTCAGAATATCGCTCAACTGGCCCCGCTGGCCACAGCGGTGCGGTCTCCGGAGCGGGATCCGGCCCCGGCGCGCTGTCCGGCCCGCCAGCGGGGTGGAAGGAGGGGAACGGCCATGAGAGCCGTGCAATCATCGACTCGGTTGCTCTTGTTTGCCGTCGCTCTGCTCGCGGCTTGCTCCCGGAACGACCGGCCCCCGGCGTGGGAGCAGACGAACCCCGTTGTGCCGCTCCCGGAGCCGCCTCTGGGTGTCGAGTCGAGCTTCAGCGACCTCGAAGAGCCGCCGACGCCGGAGCGGGTCCGGCTCGGACGCTGGCTCTTCTACGACAAGCGTCTTTCGGCCGACGGCACGATCTCCTGTGCGACCTGCCATCACCCGGAGAACGCCTTCTCCGAACCGACCCCGGTCTCCACGGGAATCCGCGGGCAGAAGGGAGGCCGGAAGGCGCCCTCCTTCATCAATCAGGCCTGGACGCTGTATCCGCACTTCTTCTGGGACGGTCGAGCCGCGTCGCTCGAAGAGCAGGCGCTCGGCCCCATCGCGAATCCGATCGAGATGGGGAGCACGCACGAGGCGATGGTCGAGACGCTGCAAGAGATCGAAGGCTACGCCAGGTACTTCGAGGAGGCGTTCGGCAGCGAGGGAATCACCAAGGAGCGCGTGGCCAAGGCGATCGCGGACTACGAACGCACGCGCATGAGCGGCAACTCGGCGTGGGACCGCTGGAAGAACGGCGATGAGAATGCGGTTTCGGAAACGGTCAAGAGAGGCGACGAGCTTTTCTTCGACAAGGCCGCCTGCAACCAGTGTCACTTCGGGCAGAACTTCACCGACAGCCGTTTCCACAACCTCGGCATCGGGTGGGACGACAAGAAGAAGGAGTTCGGGGACCTGGGCCGCTACGCCGTTTCCAAGCAGGTGGAGGACAGGGGAGCTTTCAAGACCCCGACGATTCGCGACGTGACCAAGCACGCACCCTACATGCACGACGGCTCACTCCAGACCCTCCGCGAGGTCGTGGAGCACTACAACCAGGGCGGGAACCCGAATCCGCATCTGAGCCCCATGATCGAGCCCCTCGATCTCGCCGCGGACGAGATCGACGCGCTGGTCGCCTTCATGCAGGCACTCGAAGGGGAGGGCTATCAGGACACGCCCCCCGAGGCCTTCCCGAACTGAGGCCGTGATTCGCCGCCGGTGGACGAGAATCCGACCGGGTTCCGGATCGGATGGCGCGTGTGTCTGCAGCCGCCAGCACGTCCGCATCATTCCGACCCGCGTCCGCGGTCACGCGCGCCATTCGCGGAGGCGAGGAATCTCCAGCGGCTCTCTCGACTGGCTGGCGGATCCGGCGCCTGCCCTTCACGGGCGCAGGACGAGCACCTTCCGGGAGGCCGGGGCTCGCGAGGTCCGCAGCTGCACGATGTAGATGCCGCGGGCCACCGATCGACCCACCTCGTCGTGGCGGTCCCACACCTGCAGGTACTCGCCGGGCTCGTGGGGGCCCCGGGCGAGCACCCGGACCAGGCGTCCCCGGACGTCGTAGATCCCGAGGCGAACGGGGGTCCTCGACGGCCCGATCGCATAGCGAACGTGAAGCGGCCCACCGGGCCACGGCTCGAAGGGCGCGTGGAGCGCGGTGAGAAGGCCGCCCATGCCCACGCGCACCGCGAGCGGGGACGACAGCACCGGAGCCCCGCCGTCGTCGAACCCGAGCTCCAGCCGATACCAGTACCGTCCCGTCGAGACCGCGTCGTCCTCGAACGCGCCCCGGACTGCCGGCGGGAGCGCCCGTACCGTCCGCCGCACGTACGGACCGCCGGCGGCCACCGCACGCTGCACGTGCACGCCCGCCAGCGCGCGCACCGCCTGAGGGGCGAGCTGCCAGCGAAGCGCCACGCCCGAGTTCTGCGCGAAGGCCTCGAAGGAGTGCACGCTCACCGGAACCTCTGCCGGCCCGGCGAGCGTGGCCAGGAGTGCGACGGCGGTCTTCGTGCACAGCGTCGCGAGCAGCGGATCGTTGTAGCTGATCCCCATGACGTCGTCGACCGTGTGGATGAATGGTGAGGACTGCAGTGCGTCCTCGAAGAAGAAGATGGCGTCGAAGCCGTGACGCCAGAAGGACGCGTGGTCGCTCGAGCCCCGCGTGAGCTTGCCGCGGACGACCGGCAGCTCGGGCACGAAGCGTTCCGCAGCGGTCTGCGCCTCCTGCACCAGCCACTCGCTCGACGGATTCCAGATGATGTCGAGATCGCGCCTGTCGTCCGGCCCGCGATAGCCCAGCATGTCGAGGTTGAGCATCGCGACGACGTTCTCTCCGGCGTCCTGCGCGCGGTTCGCGTAAGCCTCGCTCCCGAGCAGACCGAGCTCCTCGGCACTGAAGGCGACGAAGTGGACGGTGCGCATGAACTGGTGCGGAGCCAGGATGCGCGCGCACTCGAGAAGCGCGGCGGTTCCCGAGGCGTTGTCGTCGGCCCCCGGCTCGAACATCGACTGCGGAACGATCGAGTCGTAGTGCCCGCCGATGACGACGACCTCCTCGGGGGTTGCGGTTCCGGGCAGCGTGGCGATCACGTTCCCCGGGTAGGACGGGGTCCACCGGTGCACCTCAATGTCCTCGAAGCCATACGAGCGGAACTTCGCCTCCACCCACGCCGCCGCTCGACGTCCTCCCGGCCTGCTCGCGCGCCGGCTCCCGAAGCCCTCGAGCTCGAAGATCGACGTGTCGAGCGTGTCGGTGGACACCCGCTGGACCAGGCCATCGATGCAGGCTTCGGACGCCGCGCCGAGGTGTCGGCCGGAGATCGCCATCCGGCGCTCGCGCGGCGGCAGGCGCATCGGTGTCCGAAAGAGTCTCTCGACGTCGAAGCCCAGCTCGGCCACGCGCGTGCCCATGTCTTCGGGAGCCGAGACGACCGCCACACCGGGTCCGGCGTGCAACAGCTCGAGCGGCGCCCGGACACGCTCCAGGTCCGAGCGGTTCGCGAAGAACGCCAGGTAGTGCTCGCGTCCTTCGGTGTCCGCTTCCAGAATCCGATAGGGACCCAGCCGATCGAGGAGCGCTCGTGCCCGGTCCGCGCCGTAGACGAGAGCCATCCCGTCCAGGGTCCGCGAGACCACGACGCCCTCCTCGAGCAGGCCCTCGATCGTCTCGCGCTCCACCCCAGAGACGAGGAACAGCGACACCGGAACACCGAGCGCCCGGGCCGGCGTCACGAGCAGAATAAGAATGAGGATGCGGTACACCGTGGCCCCCCTTCGTGGCGTGCGACTCGACGGAATGCGCTGGACGGGGACCCGGGTTGCCTGGGGACCGGAGCTGGGTACCCCGCAAAGATAGACACGCGGGCCGCAAGATCAAGCCTGCACCACGGCCCCGTGGACTCGCGGGGCCACTGCGGGTTCGGCGGACTCAGCAGAATCGACGCCGGTGAGTGGCACCACGGCCCGTGCACGTGCCGGGCCACTGCCGGTGCTGCGGCCCGGTCGGTGTGGCTACACCTGTTCGCCTCGCTCCCCCAGAAACCTCTCGGCGATCTCGAGCGCGCGCCGGGCGACGTGCTCCTCGGTCCAGTCCGCGCGGATGACGCGCCGCAGCTCGTGCGTGACCGTGCGCCTGAGCTCGTCGAGTCCGCGCAGCGTGGCGTCCGGGTGCCGGCGGTACCGCTGCACGGCCACGTACACGCCCTCGTGCAGCAGCATCGACTTGCGGCGAGTCCGGCGATTCAGCATGTGGAACGAGGTGAGATCGATGTGCTCGTAGCGTCGAAGGGTCTGCGGGTGCAGGCTGATCGATGCACGACGTTCGTTGTGCGATGAGCCGAGCATGGCCTGCCGACTTCTCGTTCGAGGA
>JBHHXQ010000148.1:0-8534 GCA_046757105.1 Candidatus Krumholzibacteriia bacterium | reverse complement strand
GGGGGTCCAGGACGCCGACTACGAGGTCCGCATCAACGCCGCCTCCCTGCAGCAAGTGCAGCTGGACGTCATCGAGCAGGTGAAGGCGGCCTACTACGAGGTCATCCGCCAGGCCAAGATCGTGGACGTGGCCCTGCAGGCGATCGGGCGCGACGAACAACTGCTCGCACAGTCGCAGAGCAAGCTGGAGGCGGGGCTCGCGACGCGGCGCGATCAGCTCTCGGCGGAGATCATCCTGGCGCAGGACCGGGGCAAGCTGGCAGACGCCGAGACGGCGTACGACGAGGCGCTGGACACCCTGGCGCTGGTGATGGGTGTACGCATCGGTCACCGGCTCGAGCTCGCCGATCGCGACATCGATCTGAAGCCGGTGGACATCGACGAGGAGGCGTGGATCGCCAAGGCGCTGCGGCACAACCCGACGATCCGCGCCGCCCGGCTCACCGTGCAGCGCAACCGACTGGCCACGCGCCTCGCCGGCAACGCGCGCCTGCCGCAGCTCGATCTGAGCCTGACCTACACGCTCAACGAGGATGCCGACCTCAACGAGGCGAAGATCGAGAAGAACATTCGGCGCGTGTTTCTCGAAGGCGACGATCCCAAGCCGTTGGATACGACGACGTTCAAGGGTTGGTCGACCTTCCTGACCCTGTCTTACCCGCTCGGCAACAAGAGCCTGGGGAACGCGCACAAGCGCTCACAGCTCGTGTACGACCAGTCCCAGCGCAACAGGGAGGACATCGAGCGCCAGATCACCACCGAGATCCGTTCGGCCATCCGCAACCTGCGCAACAGCCTCGTCCGGCTCGAGATCCTCGACAAGGAGATCGAGGGTGCACGCGACAAGCTCGAGTTTGCATCGATCAACTTCCAGCTGGGGCGCGCCTCGAACCTCGACGTCACCGACGCGCAGAAGGACCTCATGGACGCCGAGATCGACTACGTGAACGAGGTCGTCGACTACCTGGTCAGCATCGCACGCATCGAGGCCCTCGTCGGCGGCTTCTGACCAGCACTCCCCGGACCCACCGGCGCGACGACACGCAGTCCGCTTCGAGCGCCCGCCCACTCCTTCGAGCTGGCCGGCGCGCGCCACCGAGCCGGCGCCGTGCCGCGTGGTCCGTCTCCGCCGGGGCGGCCGGGACCGTCGCTGGCACGCTGCCCGCTCGAGGGTTACGAAACGGGCACGCGGCGAAAAGCCTTGCCGGCGTACGCCTCGCCGTCTACCGTGGCGCCCCGGAGGTTTCCAGCGTGCGACACCCCACCAGGCGCCGGCACGCGCGGCGTGTCGGCACATGAGCCAGCGTTTCCTCATGCACGCCGGTGTCGCGGCCGCGGCGCTCTGCTGCGCGCTGTTCGCCTTCGCGCCAGGCTTCGACAACGGCTTCTACCGCGACGACTTCGTCCTCCTGGAACGCGCCGAGGCCGCGCGGCACGATCCTTCGGTGCTGGCCGAGAGGTGGGTCGAGCCGTTCAACCGGCCGTTGTCGCAGCTTCTCTTCTACCTCGAGTACCAGCTCTGGGGGCTCGATTCCGGCCTGTACATCGTCACGAGCACGCTCGTACACGCGCTGAACGCGGCACTCCTGTTCGCGCTCTTCCAGGGCCCCCTGGGAGCCCAGGTCGCGGCCGGGGCCGCCATCCTCTTCGGGCTGGGCTTCGGCTTCTACGGCAAGGCGGTCCTGTGGGCCGCCAACCTGCCGGAGCTGGTGGCCACGACGTTCGTCCTCGGCACGGGCGTGGCGGCGCTGCGCGCGCAGCTCGAGCGGACGCCGCGCAAGCGGCTGGCTGCCATGGGAATCGCCGGGCTTCTCTTCCTGCTGGCGCTGCTCTGCAAGGAGAGCGGCCTCATGGCGCTTCTCATGGTCGGCGGCCTGATGTGGCCGCAGCGGCGCAGCCTGTCTTCCGTCACGCGCAAGCTCGCGGTGCTCGTGGTGATCAGTGTGGCGTACCTCGGGTTGCAGATCGTCCACGGCACCGGGGTCGCACGCGTCCTCGACCCGAGCATCTGGCTGCGGCTGCCCCTGCGCGCCGTGAGCCTGGCGGCCTTCATGACGCTCCCCGTGCAGGGCGACTCGACGCTGGTCCACGGCGCCGGCCCGCTGCTGTCGCGGTTCCTCATCCTGATCGACCAGACCCGCCCCCTTCTCGGACTCGTCCTGCTCGCGGCGGGGATCTTCTGGTTCGTGCGCGGCCCTGGAGCCGTGCGCTGGCTCCTGGCATCGTTTCTCGGTTTCCTTCTGCCCTCCGGCCTGATCCAGCTTCCCGGCACCTGGCTCGACATCCGCTACGCGTACCTGCCCGCCACCTGCTTCTGTGGCCTCGCCGCCTACGGTCTGCGGGCGCTGTGGCTGCGCTGGGGCGCGGGCCGCCGCGTCGTCCTCGCGCTCGCGCTCTTCGCCTGCCTCTACGCCGACCTCGCACTCGTCCGCCGCCTCGAATCCAAGTACGACGGCTTCGGCAAGAGCGCCGAGAGCCAGACTCGCCTCCAGGAGCTCGAGTCCAGCCTCGACCGCCCCCGTTGAGGCGCGGGCGCGGCCACGGCCCCGGCCAGGGAATCACGCTCTCCTCGACGGCACGCATGCCTCGATGAACGGTGGTCTTCCGATTGTCGACGAGAACCGGGATCAGAAGTCGGCGCCGAGCGAGACGCTGGTGCCGGGAGAGGTGTCGCCGGTGTCGGTGTCGTAGCGCTGCGCCCAGTCGAGCTTGAGGACGAAGGCTCCGAGGTTCAGCCGCGTGCCGAAGCCGTAGGAGATCTGCGGGCCGCGCCCGGGTCTCTCGCCGGCGATGGCACGGCTGGTGTGGAAGGGTTCGTCGTCCCACGCCGAAGCGCCGTCCACGAAGAGGACGCCGCGGATGTTGGTCAGCTCGAGCGGCAGCGGCCAGCCGAGCGCGACATGACGCAGAAGCGGAAAGCGGAACTCGGTGCTGACGAGCGCGACGTGGTTGCCGACCAGCGCTCCGTAGTCGTAGCCCCGCAACGTGTGCGAGCCACCGAGGTAGAAGGTCTGGGGTGTCGAGCCGGAGCTGGTGCCCAGGAAGGCGCGCACGGCGAAGGCGTGGCGCCGGTTCAGGTTCCAGTACTGGCGCACGTCCGTCTCGAGCGTGGCGAAGTCGAGCTGCCCGACGCCGAATTCCAGTGACAAACGCATGCGCCGTCCGAGGATGGGACCCGTCGAACCGAAGATCGCCGTGTCGACGATGTAGGCCAGCCCTGGACTCACGAAGTACCGCACCTCGTCGATGCGGGAATCGGCCTCGGCCTCACCCTGGGTCTGCCCCAGAAAGAAACGCCCACCGACGCCGGCCACCTGCAGGGAAACCTCGAGACGCGAGAACTTGTCGAACGGCCGCAGCGCCACGCCGCGCACGCCCCGGAACGTCTGCTCCTCGACGTCGACCTCGCTCTGGTCGAGGAACCCGTAGCGCCGCTTGAACTGGAACGCGGAGAGCATGTAGTTCGTGCGCCGGGCGCGGTTCAGATAGGAGATGGAGAGATCGGAGTCCTTGAGCGAGCCGTAGATCCCGAATCCGACCGACAGGTTGTGGTTCCCGAGCAGGTCGCTGAAATGGATCTGCGACGTCCCGCCGATGCCGGTGTCGTAGCCGACGACGCCGCCCACGTTGGACAGATCGGGTGCCAGGCGCACCTCGTACCTGCGTTCGACGAACTCGGCCGCCTCGGCGTCCTCGCGAGCGACCGGCATGATCCTGTGGCCCGCATCGGACGTCACACCCGACCCCGCCGCCGGTGTGGCCTCTCCGGATTGCCCCTCGCCGGGCCCGGAGCCGACCTCCGCAAGCCGGTCGTCGGCGGAGGCGCCCTGTGGGGCCGCGTTTTCGAGACGCGCCTCGATCCGGCCCGGCTCCAGCTGCACGGGCCGCATCACCGAGCACGGGTCGTCGATCCCGTAGATGTCCCAGCCCGCCTGGCTGAACGCCGAGAACACCAGACGGTTCGTCTCGCGCGCCCACGAGAGCGCCGGGCTCGACGGCAGGATGCCGCTGATGCCGGTCACCGAGTCGGTCAGCCGGAAGACCTGCCCGGTCGGCAGATGCAGCAGGTAGATGTTCGAGATTCCATCGCGGTCCGAGACGAACGCGATGGACTCCCCGTCTCCGGACCATGCGGGGCTCACGGCCTTGCCGGTCTCGAAGGGCGTGACGTCGCGCCGCGCGCCGCTGTCGAGATCGAGCAGCATCAAACGGAAGCGTCCGAACTCGAGCTCGTCGAGGTCGGTTCCCGGGCCCTCGTCGGTGACGTAGACGACGCGGGCGCCGTCCGGAGACCACTGCGGGTCCCGAACCGCGAAGCCGTCGTGCGTGATCTGCCGCAGGTCGGTGCCGTCGCGACGCACACGATAGAGGTTGCTCTGCCCACGCGCGATGCCCACGAAGAGGATCTCCTCGCCGTCCGGTGAGAAGCTGGGCGTCTGCACCTCGTCGAGCCCGAAGCCGTGCCGGGCGAGGACGCGGCTCGTCTCGACGTCGAGCAGGTACAGTGCGTCTTCCCCACCCGTCTTGGCCGCGAAGGCGAGCACCCGCCCGTCCGGCGACCAGGCGCTGCCGGCGCTGAAGAAGCGCAGCGACTCGAAGTCGCCGTTCGTGTCGCCCTGCACGAGACGACGTGCGCCGCCGTCGTCGCCGACATCGCGCACGTACAGGTCACGCGTGATGCCAGCATCGCTCACGTAGGCGACCCGCGTGCCGTCCGGTGAGATGCTCGGCACGAGCAGCATGGAGGCTTCCTCCGACTTGCGCGTCACCAGCGCCTCGGCGAACTCGCGCGCCACCTGGTGCTCCGCCAGCCGTGGCAACTGCTCGCGGCGCACCGCCATCATCCACGCCTCCGAGAACTCCGCGAGCGACAGCTCCACGACCGCCTGCAGCGCCTGGTCGAGGCTGCGGTTGTCGCGCATCGCGCGCAGCAGGTCGCCGATCTTCCTCGTTCCATACTGCGAGGCGAAGTACTCGAAGATGCTCTGCCCGAATCGGTACACGCGGATGTCGCGCGCGTAGGCCAGCTGGTCGAGGGGCAGCAGGTAGCCGGACAGCGACGCGTCGCGCAGCCACATGTCGGTGTGCGCGTCGTTCTTGTCGCGCGAGAGGTACTCGGCGAGACCCTCCATCACCCACAGCGGCGGCGTGTAGGCGAACGGGTTCAGCGGATCGCCCTGCCCCGGATCGAACAGGATGTCGACCTCGAAAGCGTGCACCAGCTCGTGTGTCAGAACGTGCTCGAACTCACCGTAGGAACCGGTGAACGGCAGGAACACGCGCCGGCGGACGAGCTCGGTGATTCCCCCGGTGCCGATGTCGATCATCGACGGCGTGATGTTCGTCTGCTGGAAATCGGAGTGCGACGCGTACAGGATGAGAGGTATCTTGCGCGCGAACTCGTGGTTCAACGTTCCGGCAAGGTGCGCGTATGCGCGCTCCGCCATGCGCGCGGCGTCCCGCGCCACCTCGGCCTCACGCTCGTAGAAGAGGATCTCGAAGTGCGGAGTCTCGAGTACGCGCCAGTCGAAGTCCTTGTACTGGACCTTGTTCTTGCCGAAGTACTGCGCCTGCGCCAACGACGGAGCGCACGGAACGAGCAGCAGGAACGCGAGCGAGAAGCGTGTACGCACGGAGTCCTCCGCAGGAGAAGGGCGGGCGGCAACGCGCCCGGGCCGCGCCCACAGGGCGCGATACGAAGGACACCGGGATCAGTATACCATCCTCGCAACAGCTTGCGCCACTGGAACTTGCGCGCGTCGGCCGAGCAGCTTGAGGTGGAAAAGCGGCGCGAAAAGATGCAGGATCCTGCGCCCTGCGGGGTCGTTTCGGAGAAGCCCACGCCGTGCGCCGGGGCATTCCGCCATGCTAGAAAACGGCTCAGTTCCACTTCAGACGGCGCTCGTCGGCGTCGTAGACCCGAATCAGGCCGTCGCCACCCATGGTGACGATCTCCACGATGCCGTCGGAGTCGATGTCGAAGAGGTCCATCTCGGTCCCGAAGCCTGCATCGTACTCCCACTCCACGTCGCGGAACACGGCTCCGAGGACCAACCCGGAGTTGAGGACGATCTCGTCGTGTCCGTCGCCGTCGACGTCGCCCACGGCCAACTCGGTCGACACGTATTCCTCGGAGCTCTTCCACTCCTCGATGTCCTCCAGGGCGGAGAAGATCCGCAGCAAGCCGTCGGCGATCATGAGGATCTCCGGATCGCCGTCGTCGTCCACGTCGGCCACGGTCAGCGTCAAGATGCTCTGGAAGCGGCCCTCGAGCGTGTTCCAGATGTCGCCGAGATCCGTCCCGCGCAGGACGAACAGACGCGAGTCCTGCGTGTAGCCGACCACCTCGTCCTGACCGTCCGCGTCCAGGTCCGCGGCCAGCATCTCGATCACCGGCGACCACAGGTCGCGCGACAGGGCGGTGACCAGCTCGCCCTGGCGACTCTCCATCAGGTGCAGGGTGCCCCGGTAGCTGCCGTACACCAAGCGGCGCTGCGGTCCGTGGACCAGTGTGAAGGGCTCGTACTTGGCCGCGAAATCGGTGGCACGTGGCTTCAGGTTGCCCGCCAGCAGTGGCGCACCGTACGCGAGCAGCGCAAGCATTGTCCATGTGAACGATCGAAACAGCATACGACCTCGAGGCTGGAGCCGGTCGGGGCGGGAACGCAGCGTCAGTCTAGCGACGGAACCGGTGGCGGGTCAAGGCGTGGAGACGTGATGGCGCGGCCGCCGGCGGCGGACCCGGCTCCTACTTGAGGCGTCTGAAGAAGTTGAATCCGACGTCCTTGCGCGCCAGATACTTGATCAGCTCGTCGAGGACCGCCATGTCGAACAGGCCGATGCGCTCCTCGTCCTTGGCGTCCAGCAGCAGGGAGCCGACATCGCGCCAGCGCAGGGCGCCCAGCAGAACCGCCGCATCCTTCACGACCTCGAGATCGCTGCGGTGCGGGAGACGCGTGGCCAGCAGGTCGCCACGCCCTCGGTAGAGGTCGACGAGCCGCCTCGTCTCGGTGTTGTACGTGCGCGCATCGGTGAACACGACGAGGCTCAGGAAGCGTTTTCCCTGCGCCGCCGCCGCGAAGGAGCCGGCGTCGAGGAGTCGCAGCACGTCGTCGCGCCGCGCATCGTAGCACGTGTGCTGTCTCAGGTTCCCTTTGTACACGGTGAGGATTCCGAGCAGCCAGTCTGGCGTCTCGATGCACAGCGGCACCTCGACCGGATCTTCGAGGTGCAGCTCCGTCTCGAGCCGGCGCCGCACCTCGGCCTTCTTCTCGGGAAGATACCGGGCCGGGTAGTGCTCCAGATGCAGGTTGGCGTTCCGTGCCTGGTCGAGGAGCCACTCGTGCCGCCCGGGCGGCAAATCGTAGCGCTGCCACCAGTGGAACGTCGTGTCGGCGAGGTTCCGCGAAGAGACCAGCGAGCGCATCCGCGGTGACCCGGCCTCCTCCCGGAGCGCGTGGACGATGAGGCGCGGCAGCCACACCCGGGGGTCCAGCTTCTGGAGCGAGCGGAAGACGTTCCAGAGCATCGCGACCTGGCTGTCCTCGCTGCGCATCTGTGCAGCGCGCTCCTGGACGAGATCGCTCTGCACGTCCACGGTCAGGTTGTCACGATGATCCTCGAAGACGCGGATTCCGCCGTCCGTGCGCCGCTGTGGCATCCTTCCCTCCGTCCACTCCACAACTTCCGGTACCCACCCCAAGCAACGCACATGCCTGGATCCCGTGGTGCGCGCGAGAGCGGTGGAGCCCGGGTTCCGTACGCCCAGACGTCTTCGCCGCCCGTGCCGCAGGGCGATCCCACGCGTCGAGACGCCGGCGCCGACCTCGACACGTCGCGGCAGGACCCGCAGCACTATCTTGACCCTCGCGACGGGGATCGGCATCCTCGGAGCTGCGACCTCCGGGGGCCGGAGAACGAATCATGCGCAAGCTCGCGCTGCTGATCTCGACCGGCGTACTGACGCTGTGTGTGGGGTCCGCCGCAGGGTTGGATCGCGCTTGCGACCCCAGGACCGCAGGTGATTCTCGATCTGGGAGATCCGTTCGGCCCGGATGGGGCGCTCGTCGCTCTCGGATCATCCTTCCCGGAGGGCTGCATCAACCTCTACACGGTGATCCTCGTGGCGACCACAAACCGACGTGCTTCTCCAGCTGACCCACAGAACACCCCCGACCTTCCCCGATTCTCCATGTCCCGGGGTCCAGCTGGACTGCGGAGACCCCTGCGACGACTTCGGTCTCCACTGCGTGGATCCTGGCGAGTTCTTCATCAACGCCGATACCGAGTGCAGCGTCCGCGTCGAAACCCCGACATGGTCCCGACTCGAGGCTCTCGACCGCCGAGGCCCCCGCACTCGTTCATCCCGCACCGCGGCGAAGAAGGGCCCAGCACGGTGTGAGTTGCTGCGGCGCCCGGCCAGGGCGCTCGCCACGAGCACCGAAGCCGCGACCGGGTGGATGTGCATGTGTGCTCCCTGGCGCGGCCCGGCATGCTCTTGGGTCCGGCGCGAGTTATGGGGGCGGGCCGCCGTG
>JBHHXQ010000147.1:0-8538 GCA_046757105.1 Candidatus Krumholzibacteriia bacterium | reverse complement strand
CTGACGGTCGCTGCCCTCGCGGTGCTGACACCCTTCGTGCTCGTGGGACTGCTGCTCCTGAACGCGGATCGCATCGTGGGCGCGGCCGTCGCCCGCATTCCGCTGGCGTGGGAGGAGCAGCTGGGAGAGCTGGTCGTCGCCCAGTCGATCGCGGAGGCCGGCCAGTGGCCGGAGGGCGAGGCGACCGCCATCCTCGACGACCTCACACGCCGGCTCCTCGCGCACGTCGACTCTCCCTACGCGTTTCGCTCCTACCTGATCGACAACGCGCAGGCGAACGCCTTCGCCGTCCCGGGTGGGGTGGTCGTCGTGTGGACCGGGCTCCTCCGCGAGACCGAGCGTCCCGAAGAGCTGGCCGGAGTTCTCGCACACGAGATGCAGCACGTGGTGCAACGTCACACCATGCGCGCGCTCGTGCACGGGCTGGGTTTGCGCGTGGCGCTCGAGATCCTCCTGGGGGGAAGGGGGACGCTGGGCGATCTGGCTGCCCAGATGGTGCAGCAGTTCGGCGCGCTGCAGTTCTCGCGCGACCAGGAAACGCAGGCCGACCTCGCGGCCGTGGAGGTCCTGCAGGCAGCGGGGATCGATCCCACGGGGCTCGTGACGTTCTTCGAGCGCATGGGAAGCCGCGCGGGCGAGCCTGCCGCCATCCTCTCCACGCATCCGCCCAGCGCCGAGCGCGCCGAGCGGATCCGCGACAGACTCGCGGCTTCGCGGTCCTTCGCGCCTTTGCCTTACGACTGGCCGGCGGTCCGCCAGGAGTTCGAAGGTGCGCCGGGCCGCGGGCCCTGAGCCACACGCGCGACCGCTGGTCCTCGTCCGGCGGCGGCGGGAGCCGGCCGGTGTCCCTACTAGAGCGTGCCCCAGGGGACGCGGACCTCGAGCGGCGAGATGAGGACCACATCCACGATGGTGCCTTGGCGGAGCACGATGTCGTATCCCACCAGGTCGACCTGCACCGCGTCGTCATGTGTGGGCAGCCCGGGCGATGTGTCTTCGCGGAGCTGCGTGTGGTCCCTGGATGCCAGCACCGGCTCGGACGGAAGCAGGCCCTTGAAGCGCGCGGGCTGCGTCACGCAGGTGACGGTGTTTCCGCCTTCGGTCTGCAGCGTGACCACCTGGAAGGCGAGCCGCGCGACGCCCGGGACGCCGGTTGCCGGTTTGACCTGGAGCACGCGTGCCTCGAGCCGCGCACCGGGTGTGATGACGACGTGTCCGTCCAGAATGACCCGCTCGGTGGCGACGAGCGTGAAGGTGTCGCCGGCACGCTTCGACTGTGTGCTGACGTCTTCCTCGATGCGACTCCGCACGACGGTCCCGGCTGGAACCCGTACGGAGGCCAGGTCCGTCTCCCCGGAGTCCGCGAGCTCCGGAACCTCGGGCACCAGGTCCTCCTGCAGCCGAGCTCGATCTGACGCTTGATCCGCCCGCTCCCCGCTCTCGGGGGAGCCGCATCCGAGCACCGCGGCGAACAGCACTGCGGCACCCAGCAGCACTCTCCACGTGTCCCGATTCATGTTGCCCAACTTTTTCTCCCTCTCACTTCCACACGTCGACATCTCGACCACCGCGGTCCATGCGTCCGGTCACCCCACGACGCTCGAGATGAACGGTGGCGGCATGACGCCGGCTGAGCGCAGCCCGTCACGGCGGATGCCGGCCGCTCCTGGGGATGTCTGGATCTCGATGGTCCCGAGAACCTTGCCAGCGCATCCGTGGGCAGAATCCAGGCCAGGGGGCTCGGTTGGCGGCGACACCGGGGAGGGTTCCGAGCGGTGCCTGGCGCCGGGGGTGGTGGGCCGGGGCCCGGACGCAGGCAGCTTGCGGCGTTGCCGGGCGCGATGCGGGTCGCCGCCGCGCCGCCCGGGATGGCTCCGGCACGCTGGGTGCGTCGCCCACCGGTTGGACGATGCTGTTATGATCATGGGCTGCGTCGGCGCCGCCGTGCGCCACGTCTCCAGAGGAGGCCGGAAGGATGCCCACGTACGATTACGAATGCGAGAATGGCCATCGGTTCGAGACCTTCCAGTCGATGAAGGACGAGCCGCTCACCGAGTGCGTTGACTGCGGCGGCAAGGCGAAACGCCTGATCGGCCCAGGTGCCGGCTTCCTCTTCAAGGGCGACGGCTTCTACGTCACCGAGTATCGCTCCAAGGAGTACAAGGAGAAGGCCAAGGCCGAGTCGGGGAAGTCGAAGCCGAGCGACTCCGGCAGCTCCGGTCGCACCGGCGGGCCCGATGCCGCCGGCAGTACGAGCGGCTCCGGCCAGACCAAGCGCTCCAAGGATTCGTCGTCCTCGAGTTCCTCCGGATCGCGGAAGAGCGGTGGCGGGTCTTCCGGCTGAATCTCGGAGCCGGCGACGGTTTCCTGGCGACGTGCCGGACGCCCGATCCTCTAGTGCCGCGACCGGGTGAATGTGCATGTGTGTTCCCTCGCGCGGGTGGCGTGCTCTTTGGTCCGGCGCGAGTTATGGGGGCGGGCCGCCGTGGGCAGCCATCACTTTGCCCCGTCTCCCGCCCCCATCTGTCTGAGCGCCGGACCAAAGAGCATGTCGCCCGCCCGTCGCACAGCGTCCTCGCGACGAAGACCAGGTTCACCCGGTCGCTGCACTAGAGCGACAGGAACGTGGGCAGCCATTTGACGATGGACAGGACGAAGCCGAGGACGGTGACGGCCAGGACACCGAGCGCCAGCAGCTGCACGGAGCGCCCTTCCGGTTTCTCGTGGATGCCGTGGAATCTGTGGCCGAGGGCGTATCCGGTGACGAAGCCGCCGGCATGCGCCCAGTTGTCCACCACGGGCACGAAGAAGCCCAGCACGAAGAGGAACCCCACCCAGACGAGGAGCTGCTGCGAGATCATGTCGCCGCCGCGGCCACGCCGGCGGCGGAAGGCGATGATGGCCCCGACGATGCCGAACACCGAGCCGGAAGCCCCGAGCGTCAGCGGGTTGTTCATGAGGCTGGAGAGCAGGAAGCCTCCGGCGCCCGCGAGGCTGAAGAGGACGAAGAAGCGAGCCGGACCCAGCTCGTCCTCGGCGAAGCTGCCCAGCCGGCGGATGCACAGCACGTTGAAGAAGATGTGGATGAGGCCGCCGTGCAGGTAGATGGCCGTGAAGAGGGTCCACCAGTGCCCGGCGTCGATGAGCAGCCGGCCCGTCATCCCCAGGAGGAACTGGGCGTGGCGGCTCGGCGAGAGCAACGTCAGCATGCCGCCCCCTCCGAGTGCACCGCGGACATCGACCAGGAGCGCCAGAACGTAGAGCCCGATGCAGGCCATGCTGATGACCGGCACGAGCTCCAGACGACCCCCGAAGAGGCGCTGCAGGACCGGTCCCCAGCCCCACAGGCCCGGACGCACCGCGCCGCAGTAAGGGCAGCGCGGCTCGTCGACGCTGATGAGCTTGCGGCAGCTCGGGCACAGCATCGCGCCGGTCTGTCTCGGCATCCTGACCTCCGGCGGCCATTGTAGCCGCTGGCGCTCGACGCATCCGCACCTGATTCCACCCGGGGACGCATGCGGTCCCACCCAAGCGCGCGCGGGAGCTTCACCCTGGTGAAGTCGCTTGCAGCCGAGGAGCCACGATCCCTTTCGAGATGTCGACGGGTTCTCGCGCACCGAGCACGCAGCGCCGGTGTCAATTCACCGCGATCTCGGGGCACGTCGAGCCCTGGCACTCGCGCAACACGATCACGGGGGCCGGGCCGGTCCCGATCCACCTCCACACCCGCCAGAGTTTCGCGCCAAGGTCGCCCTTGCCGGAGGGCTTCACACGGCGTGCGATTCTCTCTCGGGCTCGGGTCGCTCGAAAAGCCGCTCACGCCAGCGTTGCCGCGCCAGGAGCGCGGCCCGGGATTCCTGCACGCCACGCGGGCGGATCGGATCACGACTGGGTCGTTGGCTTGGATGTTGCCATCCCGACGTGCGGATGCGGGAACCCGGACGCGAGCCGGTGTTCCCGAGGATGGCTGCACGCAGACCGAGATGACCCGGAGAACCGACGTGCGACTCTTGATGCCTGTGATCGCTGTTTTCGCGCAGCTTCTCTGCTGCTCGGCTTCACGGCTGAGCGCCGAGGAATCGAGCCCGAGCCTCTCCGAGGAGCTGTTGGACATCTGGAACCGTTCCTACGAAGTTGAGTCCGTCGACGAGGAGTTCGAGAGGGACGAGTGGTCGGACTGGGGCTCGTTCGAGTCGGACCTCGAGGCAGGTCCGCGAGCGGATCGGGCGTCCGACCCGCTGCTGGGACGCTCTCTCACGCCGCATCTGGACCGGCTTCTGGGGGGCGATGCAACGACTCGCCTCCCGGGCCTGCCGCAAGGCTTCGGCGTCCCCCGGAGCTCGGACACCCCGGGCGCGCTCCCGGGCTCGGTTTCGCCCCTGGATCCGGGAGCGGCGCTCATGAAGGGCGGCTCGGCAGAGGAGGGCGACGACGATTCCGACCACCACCACGACGGGAGGGGGAAGAAGCACCGAGGACGGGGCCACGGGCACCATGGCGGCGGCTCGCATGGCGGCGGACGTGGATCGCATCCGATCGAGCCGGTGCCGGAGCCGGGGACGTTGCTCCTGGCGGGGATCGCCTCGGCGGCCGCGATCGGAGCCCGTGTGCGCCGCAAGAAGCGCGAGGTCCTCGACACGCGACCTCGTTGACGGACGCCCGCACCTTTCGGTGGAAACAGACCGACCGTTGCAGGGTATTCTGGAGCGCGAGACACCCTCGGAGGCCCCGGTGTCTCGCGCTTCTGTCTTGGCGGCGGTGACCGATCACGAGGCGCAGCCAGGACGGGGGCACGTCCCGGACGCGTGGAGCGGTTTCTTGGGTGTGGAATCCGGCCAGCGTGCAGCGGTGCCACGAGTCCTCTATCGGGATGCGGTGCAGCGTGTTCTGTGGATCACGCTGGTGCTGAACGCCGCCGTGGCACTGGCCAAGCTCTTCGCCGGCCTGGCGACGAGCAGCCTGTCGCTGGTGGGCGACGCGGCGCACTCGGCCGTGGACACGGCCAACAACGTCGTCGGTCTGGTCGCGGTGGCCGTGGCGGCGCGGGAGGCCGACGCGAGCCATCCCTACGGTCACCACAAGGTCGAAACCCTGGCCGCGTTCGTTCTCGCGGGTCTGCTCTTCGTCACCTGCTTCAACATCGCGATCGAGGCGGTGCGGCGCCTCGCGGGGCACAACACCGTGGTGCCCGAGGCGACACCGGCGGCGTTCGTCGTCGTTCTGGTGACGCTCCTCGTGAACGTCGGCGTGTCCCGATACGAGGCGCGCCGGGGTCGCCAGCTGCGGAGCGAGTTCCTTCTCGCCGATGCCGCCCACACGCGCAGCGACGTGCTCGTCACGCTGACCGTCCTCGCCAGCCTCATTCTCGTGCGCGTCGGCCTGCCGCGCGTGGATGCGGCAATCTCTCTGGTCATCGCGCTCCTCATCGGCCGCATCGGCTTCGAGGTGTTTCAACGCACGGTCCCCATCCTGGTGGACGCTTCGGCGCTGGACGAAAAGCACGTGGTGCGCGTCGCCGCCGCGGTGCCCGGGGTCCTCGATGCGCACGCGGTACGCTCGCGGCGTGCCGGCGACCTCGTGTTCCTCGACTTCCACATCCTCGTCGAGCCCGGCACCGACAGCCAGAGCGCGCACGACATCACCGAGGCCGTCGAGGAGGCGCTGGAGGGGGAGTTCGGCCCGACGAGCGCCACGGTCCACGTCGAGACCTCACGTCACTGCGGCTACTGACCCGGGGCAGCTCGCCACTGCCCGCCGGTGTCGCGCGACGTTCGCCTGCTGAAGCCGGCGCCGCGTCCGACGCCTCGGCGCTCAGCCCCTCTGCGAGCGCAAGGCGCTGTAAAGGGCTTCCTTCCAGCGCCGGATGTCGATCTCCCAGCAGACGAGGACGTTGGGCTGGCGGCGGACGAGCTGTCCCCACGCCGGGACGTTCAGCGGATCCCGGGCCCTGTTCAGCAGGTCCACGACGGTCGAGCCTCGGGTCAGATCGCTTCGGGTCTCGATCTCGACGTAGTGCCGGCTGCTCTTCGTGCAGATCGTCGGATCGAGGGCGACGGACATGGCGACCGGATCGGGGAGCCCCAGCCCGGGATCCCCGCTTTGTTTCCGGGTCGAATCCAGCATCATGCGGTTGCAGTCGGCGGTGAAGGCGGCCAGTTCGTTGTGCAGCCCTCTCACGAACTCGATGTCTTCGTCCAGGAGGTTCGCTTCGCCTCGAGAGAGCTCCCAGCCGACCATTTCGATCGGCAGTCCGGAATGGAAGACGATGCGAGCGGCTTCGGGATCCACCCAGATGTTGTATTCCGCCGCCGGTGTGATGTTGCCGACCGTGCATGCCGCTCCCCCCATGACGACGCAGCGTCCGACGTTCTCGACGAGGCGCGGCTGCCGCTGCAACGCGAGGGCAACGTTCGTGAGCGGTCCGAGGGTCACCAAGGTGATCCCCGGGTTGGTGGTGATCTCATGGATGAGCGCGTCGACCGCGGGGGTGCTTTCCGGAGCGCGCTTCGGGGCCGGATAGTCCATGTTGCCCATGCCATCGGCGCCGTGGAACCAATCGGCGTGGAGGGGCTCGCGAACCATGGGGCGCCTCGCTCCCATGTAGACGGGGACGGTGGCGCCACAGATCTGGGCCGTGTAGAGAGCGTTCGTGGCTCCCCGCTCGACCGCCACGTTCCCGGAGACGATGGTGATGGCCACGACCTCCACGTCGGGCCATCTGAGGGCCATCAGGATCGCCACCGCGTCGTCGGAAGCCGTATCGCTATCGATGATGAACTTTCGCGACACACTGTCTCCATTCGCCGTCCGGCACGGGCACGTATGGTAGCATCTTCCAGATTCCGCGAGATAGGCATGTGGAAGGAGACGGAACAGTGGGGGCAACGTCGCAGGCACGGACGAACAAGGTGCTGGTCGCAGGCAGCATCAACATGGATGTCGTCGCGACGGCGGAGCGGCATCCGAAGATCGGCGAGACGGTCGCGGGAAGGGAGCTGCGTTACTTCCCGGGAGGCAAGGGCGCCAATCAGGCGGTCGCCGCGGCCAGGATGGGTGCTCGCACCGTTCTCGCGGCCAAGCTGGGCCGCGACTTCTTTGCCGACGAGCTCGAGAGTTTTCTGCGAGAACACCGCGTCGAGTTGACCCACACCGCGCGGACGGCCGAGGCCAGCACCGGCACCGCGTTGATCGTCGTCGATGCGGCATCGGACAATACGATCGTCGTCGTCCCGGGAGCGAACGATCACCTGAGCGCCGGGGACGTCACCTGCATGGAGATCGGGCCTGGCGACATCCTCGTGAGCCAGTTCGAGATCCCTCTTCCCACCGTCGAGAGTTTCCTTGCACACGGGAAGTCGAATGGAGCCACCACCATCTTGAACCCAGCGCCTGCACGACCTTGTCCGCGACACCTGCTGGAGCGGGTCGACATCCTGGTTCTGAATGAAACCGAGCTCTGCAGCTTGCTGCAAGAGGCGTTCTCGGGCAGCCAGGATCGGGAGCTTTTCGCCAGGGCTGCTGGAAGGCTGCAGAGCCGCCCGGACCAGGTGATCATCGTGACCCTGGGGTCGCGCGGGGCGGTGGCCCTCGTGGACGCGCGGGTTCTGCGGATCCCCGGCAGGGCCGTCGAGGCCGTGGACACCACCGGGGCGGGCGACTGCTACGTGGGAGCACTTGCGGCACAGCTGGCGGCAGGACAACCGCTCGAGGCCGCGTTGAACACCGCGAACGTCGCGGCATCCATCTGCGTTCAGGCCATGGGGGCCGGTGCTTCGATGCCGGACCGCCGGGCGGTCGAGTCGGTCATGGCTGCGGAGGCGGCGCCACGGTCCGCGTCGCAGTGAGGCTCCGCATTCCGCCGTCGGAGCGCGCGGGTCACGAGGCGTACTCGGCGAGCAGCTCCGCGTGCGACGAGGTGCGGAGCTTCCAGAGGGCGCGATCCCGCAGCTGCCGGATGCGCTCCCGGGTCACGCCGTAGTCCTCGCCGATGCTCTGGAGAGACTCCGGTTCGCGTGCTTCGAGACCGAAGTAGCGGCGCAGGATGTCGGCTTCCCTGGGATCGAGGACGTCGAGGGCCTCCTGGATGTCTCGAGTCCTCATGCTTTCGACGAGCCACTCCTCGGTGGATCCCGCCGCCGCGTCTTCCAGCGTGTCGACCTCGAACTCGGAATCCTCGCCTTCGGCGGGCTCGTCGAGCGAGAAGTGGTGCGTCGGAAGCTGCTGCAGACCTTCGACCTGCTGCGGCGAGAGCTTCATGCGGCGCGCGAGCTCTTCGACGAAGGGGTCGCGTCCGTACTCCTGGGTCAAGCGCTCCGACTCGCGGGCCAGGCGCGCCAGACCGTGGACCTTGCCGGCGGGGAGCCGCACCAGACGGCTCTGGTCCGTCAGGTAGGAGAGGATGCTCTGCCGGATCCACCACACGGCGTACGAGATGAGCCGAAAACCACGCGTGGGCTCGAACCGTTTCGTTGCGCGCATGAGCCCGATGTTGCCCTCGTTGATCAGATCTTCGAGCGGCACACCGTGGCGTGCGTACTA
>JBHHXQ010000146.1:0-8562 GCA_046757105.1 Candidatus Krumholzibacteriia bacterium | reverse complement strand
ACGCCACGCTGCTGCGCGCCCGTCGAGCCGAGGTCGAGAACATCCGCCTGTGGGATGATCGGCCGCTGCTGGCCACCTACCGGCAGCTCCAGGAGATCCGGCTCTACTACCACTTCGGCAACGTGGACATCGACCGCTACGAGATCGACGGGCTCTACCGCCAGGTCATGCTGTCGGCGCGCGAGCTCGCGTACGACCAGATCCCCCAGGAGGCGCGCACCTGGGTCAACCTGCACCTCAAGTACACACACGGCTACGGGCTGTGCATGAGCCCGGTGAACCGGATCACGCCCGAAGGCTTGCCCGAGCTGCTGATCCGCGACATCCCGCCCGTGTCGCTCGTGGACCTCGAGATCACGCGACCCGAGATCTACTACGGCGAGCAGTCGACCGCCTTCGCGCTCGTGCTCACGACCGAGGACGAGTTCGACTACCCGGTGGGGGAGGCCAACCGCTTCACGCGCTACGCGGGCCGCGGCGGCATCGGCATCGGCTCGCTGCTGCGCCGGCTCCTCTTCGCCTGGCAGCTGCGCTCGCGCGAGCTCCTGTTCACCGGCGCGCTGACGCGGGAGAGCCGCATTCTCCTGCACCGCAGCGTGCGCGAGCGCGTGCAGAAGATCGCCCCCTTCCTGCGCTACGACGGCAATCCGTACCTCGCCCTGTACGAGGGCCGCATGATGTGGATCCTCGACGCCTACACGTTCAGTGACCGTTTCCCGTACTCGCAGCCGGCCGGCGACATCAACTATATCCGCAACGCGGTCAAGGTGGTGGTCGACGCCTACCACGGCACCACGACGTTCTACGTCGCCGATCCCGAGGATGCCGTTCTGCGCACCTATCGGGGCGTGTTCCCGAGCCTCTTCCGGCCGCTGGACGCGATGCCGGACGATCTCCGCGCGCACGTGCGCTACCCGATGGACCTCTTCCGGATCCAGGCGGAAACGTACGCCACCTTCCACATGGACGACCCCCAGGTGTTCTACAACAAGGAGGACCTGTGGCAGCTGCCCATCGAGAGCGTTGCGGGGCGCGAGGTCATCATGGAGCCCTACTACACGATCATGCAGCTGCCGGACAGCGAACGCGAGGAGATGATCCTCATGCTGCCGTTCACGCCGGCGCGCAAGGACAACATGATCGCCTGGATGGCGGCCCGCTGCGACGGCGACAATCTCGGGCGCCGGCTGGTCTTCCTGTTCCCGAAGCAGGAGCTCGTCTACGGGCCGCGGCAGATCGAGGCGCGCATCGATCAGGACACGGCGATCTCGCAGCAGATCACCCTGTGGAGCCAGGCCGGCTCGAACGTGAACCGCGGCAACCTGCTGGTGATTCCGATCGCGGAATCGGTGCTCTACGTCGAGCCGCTCTTCCTGCAGGCGGAGAAGGGGGCCCTGCCGGAGCTCAAGCGCGTCGTGCTGGCGCACGGCAACCGGATCGAGATGGACACCGACCTCGACTCGACGCTGCGCGCCCTGTTCGGTGCAGGCAGGCAGATGTCGCGGCGTGACCAGCCGCCCACCGAGGAGACCGGCCGTGCGGGTGCAGCTGCACGGCAGCCGGCCCAGGAGATGTCGGCCGCACGCCGGGCCCTCGAGATCCTGCAGGCCGCCGAGGAGGCGCTGCGGCGCAGCGACTGGGCCCGGTACGGCGAGGAGATGCAGCGCCTCAGGCGGCACCTGGAAACCGAGGTAGGCCCGGAGGAGCCGACGCTCTGACGCCCTCGGCGGCCGCCGCCGCACGCGGCAGCCCACGGTATTTCTTGATCGTTCAGTCCAAAATGACCGCTCGCGGACCCTCCCCACCCCCCGGCGGCCCGCCGCAGATCCGCTGCTGCACGGCATCCCGAATTGTCCACGGCCTGGCCACCGCGCGCACCCGGCGTGGACGGGCGCGGCCGCGGCGCCGACGCCGGGCGCCGGCCGCGTGCCGGGCGCCCGGCAGCACGCCGCCGTTCCCATCCGGCGGTTTTCGCGCCGGCCGCGCAGAGCCCGAGGAGCCGTCCCGGCCTGGAACGTCGCATGCCGGCCTGCATCGAGATCCCGAACTCCCGCCGCGGTGTCCGCAGGCAACTGCCGCTGGCACTCATCAGGATTCGACACCCCGATCGCAAGGGAAAGACCATGTCAAACACGCATCGCACTGTGGTCCTGGCGGGGCTTTTGCTGGGACTGGTCTGCGCCGGTTGTCATCAGACTTCTCGTCCGTACGAGCCGGCCGGACTGCAGGAACGCCTGAGAGCCGCTCCCGAAGTTCGTGAGCTGCTGCGGATTCGAAACGAGATGACGTCCCGGGCAATCGACAGGAACGTCAGGCCCGCGGAGCTGCAGGAAGCCTACGCCCGCGGTGACGAACACCGGGTCGCCGAGCTGCTCGGCTACACCGCCGAGGACCTGGTGCGCCTCGGAAGCCGGCTGCATGCCGCCAGCGAGTCCCTGTTCGCGGCGTACCCGGACCTACCCAGCTTCGCGACCCCGAACCCGGCCGGCTGCACGAGGTGCAATGCCCAGCGGTTGGCGTCGTACCTCGACGCACACCGGTCCGGGACGGCATCGAAATCGGAAGTGGTGCACTGCGAATACGTGCCCTACGTGGCAGCCTTGGCGACCTGCACGGCAGCCGGGCCGATCCTGTACTGGCCGTGCGCCATCGTTGCGACCTGTGTGTACTGTGGAGGCGGCTGGGTCGACGCACTCTGCGGGTAGATCACGCCCGCGTGGGAACGCAGGAGGTCATGATGCAAGACACACTGCCGGTCGTCGTGCTGCTGGTGATTGGCGGATGGAGCTTCGCCGGCAGAGGCTGGCTCGCAAAGCCGCTGGCCGTGTGGATCCTCGCCGGCCTGACCGGGTTCTTCGCCGTCAGCGCGTTCGCGGACCGCGGTCGTCTCTACGCCAACGTCCTCTACGCGCTGCTCAGCCTCGGCGCCGCTCTCAAGTCCGCCAAGGCATCCGGGGTCCTGAACAGGTCGAAGGGAACACACGACGGTCCCGTCTGACGGGTGGGGAGCCGCGCGCCACACCCGTCGAGAACCCCGCGCCCGACGCGACCGCAGCCGGTGTGCGAATGCTTCGCACACCGGCATTCCAGCCCGTGGGACCGGCCGGGTCGGCCGCCGGCGATCGCGAGCCGATGCGTCGTGATGGTGCCGGAGGGGGGACTCGAACCCCCACGTGGTCGCCCACGACGGATTTTGAGTCCGTTGCGTCTGCCAGTTCCGCCACTCCGGCACGCAGGGTGTGCGATCACCCCGAGCCCGGCTCGTTCGAGGATCCTGCGCGTCCCGCGCGGCGCCTTCGGCGCCCGGGCCGTGAGGTGCTGAGCCGGTTGTACAGCCACACGCCCACCACGGCGCCCACGAGGAGCACGACGGGCATCAGATCGTCGAGGCCGATTGCGAACACGTACGCTGCGCACCTCGTCTTCTCGGACCGCCGGGGCGCGCGCCCGGCCCGCTCGGGTGGGGGGTGCACCGACACCGGTTGCTTCCGGTCACGACGCAGCATCCAGGAACCCGCGTCAGGCTAGGGCAGGACGGCTGGCGCGTCAATCGGCCACTTGACGCCCGAGTCGACCAGCGGCTACGTTGGACGCCGCCCGGAGGGCCGCCATCCTTCCGCTCGACGCGTGGCCGCGCGCGTCGGTTCCCATCTCATGGTGTGGGGCTGTAGCTCAGATGGGAGAGCGCTTGCATGGCATGCAAGAGGTCACGGGTTCGATCCCCGTCAGCTCCACCATCCGTATCCACCCACGATGAGAAACCGAATCCGGCCGCCGGGTCGACGCGGGGTGCAAGCTTCGGCGTGCACGGAGCCGGGTTTCGAGCCGTCGCCGCACGGACCTGCGCCTGAAGGAGGCATGCGTGCGCACGCTGGTCGTTTTCGAGGATGCGGCCGTCCGCGCCTTCGAGATCCTCACACCGCTGCGCGGCGTATTCGACCTGCGCTGCGGTGCGCGCACGCTCGTCGAGCGCCTGTCCGCGGCGTGTGCGGCCGACGAGCTCGTGCTTCTGGCGCGGCCCGAGGTGTGCGATCTGCTGGCCGAGTCACACCCGAACGCCCGGATCGGCGCGCACGACCCGACTCGCCGCGGCGAGGACACGCCGGTCGCCCCGCGTCGGGTGGGGCTCGACGAGGCTGGATCGGCCGACGACACCCTCTTTGCCAACGGACGCCTCCTGGCGCTCGGGAAGGATCTCGAACGCTTGACGACCGGACCCGCCGCGGGCTTCGCGGTCGTCTCCGGCGACGTCCTGGTCGCGGCGCGCTGCCGGCCACAGGCGGCCGCGCGTCTCGCACGAACCCTGCAGTCGGCTCTCGGGCCGCACACGCCAGGCATGCGCGGCCGCTTGCAGCGCCAGCTCCCGGACCTGGTGATCCGCGACCTCGCCGCCGAGCCCGGCCTGGTCCGCGACGGCTCGAGCCTGATCGAGCACGTCTGGGACCTCGTGGACCGCAACCCCGCCGCGCTCGCCGACGACTTCGCCCAGGGGCCCCCCGCCGGTGTCGCGGTGGGTGCGCGCGTCGATCCCGGTGTGCGCGTTCTGCAACCGACGGCCGTCCGCGTCGCCGCCGGCGCCCGCATCCGGCCGGGCGTGGTTCTCGACGCCGAGGCCGGCCCGATCACCATCGAGACCGGCGTGGACATCCAACCCAACGTCGTCGTGTGCGGCCCCGCCTGCATCGGGCCCGACTGCCTGATCCGGGCCGGGGCGAAGATCCACGCAGGCACCAGCCTGGGACCCGTCTGCAAGTTCGGCGGCGAGGTGGGGGAGAGCATCGTGCAGGGTTACAGCAACAAGCAGCACGATGGCTTCCTCGGCCACGCCTGGATCGGCGAGTGGGTGAACCTGGGAGCCGACACCAACAACAGCGACCTGAAGAACAACTACTCGTCGGTGCGCGTGTGGGAGGCGGGTGAGTTCGTGGACACCGGTCTGATGTTCGTCGGCTTGATCGCCGCGGACCACGTGAAGAGCGCCATCAACACGCAGTTCAACACCGGAACCGTCGTCGGCCTCAGCAGCCAGATCTTCGGTGCCGGCTTCCCGCCCAAGTTTGTGCCACCGTTCTCCTGGGGCGGTGCCGAGGGTCTCGAGGCCTACGACTACGACAAGGCACTGCGCACCGCACGCGCGGTCATGGCGCGCCGCAAGCGCCAGATGACGCCCGCCTACGAGGCCGCTTTTCGACTGGCGTTCGAGCGCTGGAGAGCCGGCGTGTCGAAGTCGTAGGCGGTCGCACACCGCTCGCGCAGCCATCCCACCCAGGATCGGACCTGCGGCCCGACGCCGACGGGCGACATCGCGCCGTCCCCGGGAACCTCGAGGCTGCATCGCGCCGGCCGCTGCGTTTCTCCGCGTCAAACCCCGCGGCCGCCGCGAGCGCTGCGGGGCATGCCCACCCAAACGCTGCACCCGCACGCCGCCGGCGACGCCGATCCGGCCCCCCGGCGCGTCCCGGGCAGACGTGCAACTGCTGTTGTGCCAACGTGTTGCCCGCACCGATCGAGTCCGCGCCGGCAGCGGCTCGCCTGCTGGCATCGCGCTTGTAAGGAGCGCCGGCAAATCGCGCCTGGGCTGCTCGGGATTTGCCAGATCGATGCTGCAACCACGAAACGATTGCTGGCCTCTCGTGCTGACACCCGGCAAACCCCGGGGGCGATTTTCTCGAAACCGAACGCGGCTTTCGCGCCCCGTCTACGGCAGTCCTCACGAAATCCCGCCCGGGAGTCTTCCGCAGCTCGACCTTCCCACGCGCTGTGCGGGGCCCACAGCGCGTGGCCGCGTTCGTGGCCGATTCCTCGAGAAGCTCCGCGCCTGGCGGTCCGGCATCACCGGCCTCGTTGCACACGCGCCCTCGGAGCTTTCGGGTGTGCTTCGGTGCCGCACCCCCCGTCGTTGACACCCCCCACACCCTCTGTTAGCTTCCGACGCGCTTGGCATCCAGTGCAGTTCCCTTACAGAATGGCTCAACCTGCTGAGCGCAACGCGAGAGGGGTAGGAGCTTTATGAACGGTCCGGAAGCCCTGGGGCTCATCGAGACGCGCGGCTTCGTGGCCCTGATCGAGGCGAGCGACGCCATGGTGAAGGCCGCCAACGTCCGCCTCGTGAGCTACGAGAAGACCGGCGGCGGCTTCGTCACGGCTGTCGTGCGTGGCGACGTGGCCGCGGTCAAGGCCGCGGTCGAGGCGGGCGCCAACGCCGCCAACAAGGTCGGCGAGCTGGTGTCCGTGCACGTCATCCCGCGTCCGCATCAGCAGCTCGACGAGCAGCTGCCCATCGGTGGCGAAGCGCTGGCCGCCGCACGCAAGAAGTAGGAGGACGACGTGCAGCTGGGCGAAGTCGTCGGCACACTGGTTTCGACACACAAGGATCCGAAGCTCGTCGGCGTGAAGTTCCTCGTCGTCAAGAACGTCGATGCCCGGATGCAGCCGCTCGGCGGCTACGCCGTCGCCGTGGACACCGTCGGCGCCGGACACGGCGATCTGGTGCTGCACGTCGCCGGCAGCTCGGCGCGCATGACCGAGGTGACCCGCGACCGCCCCGTCGACGCCTGCATCATGGCCATCGTCGACGCGGTCGAGATCGATGGTCGCTACACGTACGAGAAGACGCGTCACGAAAGCCCGAGTGTGTAGGCTTGCCTGTGACGGGTGCAGGTCGGGCCGTCCCGACCGCTCGATCGGGGAGAGCGACCTTGGACGAGAAGCAGATCGATTCCATCGTCACGGACGTGGTGCGGACGTTGCAGAGCGAACGTCGATCGACCGCACGGCCCGGCTGGAAGCGCTTCGACGACGAGCCGCCGCGTGCTCGAAGGTACGCGGCCTATCTGCAGGGCCGTGCGCCGCTGACGCGCGGCGACGCGCAGCACGGCGTGTTCGCCAGCGTCGGCGAGGCCTTCGAGGCCGCCCGCGATGCCCAGCAGACGTTCCAGCAGGTCTCCCTCGAGCAGCGCCACACGATCATCGAGGCGGTGCGCCGCACCCTGCGCGAGCACGTCGAGGAGATCTCGAAGCTCGCGGTCGAGGAGACCGGCCTCGGGCGTGCGCCCGACAAGGTGAAGAAGAACCTCCTGGTGACGAACAAGACGCCGGGGCCCGAGATCCTGCGGCCCGAAGCGTACTCGGGCGACCACGGCCTGATGATCACCGAGCCGGCGCCCTACGGGGTCATCGGGTCGATCACACCGTCCACCAATCCCTCCGAGACGGTCATCAACAACGGCATCGGGATGGTCTCCGCCGGGAACGCGGTCGTGTTCAACGCGCATCCCAGCGCCCGGCGCGTGACGCTGCGAACGCTCGCGTTGTTCAACGAGGCCGTGGTGGGCGCCGGCGGCCCCCCGAACCTGCTGACCAGCTGCGCCGAGCCGACGATCGACAGCGCCCAGCAGGTCATGAAGACGCCGGGCGTCCGGTTGCTCGTGGTGACCGGAGGTGCCGGGGTCGTCCGGGAGGCCTTCGCGAGCGGCAAGAAGGTCATCGCCGCCGGGCCCGGGAACCCGCCGGCCGTCGTCGACGAAACGGCCGACATCGACAAGGCGGCACACGACATCGTTGCGGGCGCCTCTCTCGACAACAACGTCATCTGCCCGTCGGAGAAGGAGACGCTCTGCGTGGCCGCGGTGTTCGACCAGCTCCTGGACGAGATGGTCAAGGCGGGCTGCTACCTGCTGAGCGCCGAACAGGCCGCGGAGCTCCGCAAGCACGTCCTGGTGCAGGACCGCGGACCCGGCAAGATGGGCGTCGTCAACCGCGACCTGATCGGCAAGAACGCCAGCGTCCTGCTGGCGAAGATCGGCGTGCACGTCGGCGACGGCGTGCGGCTGGCGATCTACAGGGCCGAGCAGGACGACCCGCTGGTGTGGACCGAGCAGCTCATGCCGATCTACCCGGTGGCGCCGGTGCGCGACTGCGACGCGGGCATCGACCTCGCCGTGCAGGTCGAGCACGGCTTCGGACACACCGCGACGATGTGGTCGCGCAACATCGACAAGCTGTCCGAGATGGCGCGGCGCATCAACACCTCGATCTTCGTGAAGAACGGTCCGGCGTACGCGGGCCTCGGATTGGGGGGCGAAGGCTACACCAGCTTCACGATCGCGAGCCCCACGGGAGAGGGGCTCACGAACGCGCGGCATTTCTCGCGCTACCGCAGCTGCACGCTGGTGGACCACTTCCGGATCGTTTAGCACGCCGGCGGAGCACCTCACGATCGTGCGCGGGAAGCCAACCCGGCGAGGAGTCGCATGTACGAGGCCATCGGACTGGTCGAGCTGGAGTCGATCGCCTGGGGCGTCGACGTGGCCGACGTCATGGTGAAAGCGGCGCCGGTCGACTTCATCGACACCTTCATGGTGACACCGGGAAAGTACGTGGTGCTCGTGCACGGGGATCCCTCCTCGGTGGAGTCGAGCGTCGCGGCCGGCCGTGACTCGGCCGCGGGCCGGGTGCTCGACTGGCTCCTGATCCCGTTCGTGGACCCGCAGGGGTTCGGCGCGATCCGCAACCAGAGCACCAGCGAGAGCATCGCGGCGCTGGGGCTGATCGAGACCGCCC
>JBHHXQ010000145.1:0-8586 GCA_046757105.1 Candidatus Krumholzibacteriia bacterium | reverse complement strand
AGCCATCACGCGTCTCGACCCGATCGAAACCGACATCCTCGAGACCCCCCGCTGACGTGGCTGCGCACCGCCCCGCAGGTGACCGGGCGGCGACGACGCGCCGCCACCCGGGCTGTCCCCCCGCAAGCTCCGTGCACGAAGCCCCGACCCCCCCCGCGCCTTCCCGGCCCCAGCCGGAGCCTCGGCCGCCCCCCCGCGAGTATAGGCGTGTCCGCATGAATGTCTGAGGCCGGGCCGGCCCGTGGAGTCCGGCCGGGGGGCGCCGGAGCCGGCACTCCCCTGGAGGTGTGCTTGGGGGGTTTGCACCATCCACCCCCAGTTGGTAAGATTTCTTAACGCGGCAAATTCCTGAATGGTGCCGGCATCTGGACGAATGGTGCGAGGTCCGCGGGCTGGACGCTCGAGGAGAGAGATGGCCGACCTCATCATCGATTCGAAGTTCCGGGTCCTCGAGACGCTGCCGAAGGTCGCCGGTCGCCAGCGCCACCTGGTCAGCGACCTGATCAGCGGTCACATGGCGGTGCTCGAGCACGTGCCGCTGGACGGTTTCGAACGCCTGCAGGCGCGCTGGGCCCAGCACTGGCAGCCGGCGCTGCGCGAGCGCGCGGCTCGTTTCGCGAGGTTCGACTCGATCGTGCCGGTGAGCAGCGTGGGCGCCTGGACGTCTGGGCCGTACTACGTCTTCGAGGACGACAGCGAGGACTCCCTGCAGGGGAGACCTCCAAGCCGCCTGCCCTCGCTCGAGCAGATCCGCCCGCTTCTCCAGGACATCCACGACACCAACGCTTCTGGCGATCACATTCTCAACCTGCGGCCCGAGCACCTGCGCCTCAGCGAGGGCCGACTGCAGATTCTGCCCGGAGCGTACATCCTGTCGGTCGAGCTTCTTGCGCGCTCCGGTGCGCGCTCGCCGTATCAGCCGCCCGAGCTGCGGCACGCCGGTCACGTGGGGCCGACCACGGACAGCTACCTGCTGGCCGCGGTCCTCCAGGCGCTTGCCGAACGCGCTCCGGATCAGCGTCCCGAGTGGTGGTCCTGTCTGGCGCCGCTTCTGGTCCTCGAACCCGAGCTCAGAACCGGTCCCGCGGAGGCGCTGGAGTGCCTGCTGCACCGACCCGTGCCCCAGGATCCCCGGGTGGTGCAGCGGCGCAGCGTCGAGCGCCTGGCCGAGCTGCAGCACGGCGACTCGTCACGCGATCGGGCCTGGGAGCCGACGCTCGAGGATCTCGACACGGGTGTCACGCAGCTCGCCGAGGGCCGCAGCACGGTCGTCCTCGTGGAGGGGCCGTCGAACGGGGCTGGTCTGCAGGAGCTCTTCCTGTGGCTTCACGAACGCGTGTGCTTCCTCTCGGAGCGGCCGCGCGTCGTGTGGATCGACCCGCTCACCTCCTGGGAGCAGCGCGATCTCGCGGGCTCCGGAGGCGCGGTGCTCCTGGTGCCGGACTATCGCCCTGCGGAGCCCGAGCTGCTTCCGCTGGATCGGCTGCTTGCGAACGAGCGCTTGCGTCCGGCCGTCTGGGTCCTCGGATGCCGGCGCGGAATGCGTCTCGACATGGATCACAGCGCCGAGGCTGACGTCGCAACCTGGATGCGCAAGCATTGCGGCCCCGACGTGTCGGTGCTGTGTCGGACGTTGGATGACCTGCCCCGGGAGCTGCCGCAGTCGCCGACGTCTTCAGCGACGCAGCACCTCCTCGATCTGCTGAGCGTGCTCGAGGCCGATGCCACCGGCGAGATGCTGCGTCTGGCGTTGCCCCAGCAGGAGACTGAGCTGCCGGCGGCCCTGGCCGAGCTCGAGCGGCTCGGGCACGTGCGTCGCACGCTCGAGTCGGGGGGCTGGTGGGGGACCGAGCCGCGTCTGGCGCTGCGGGTCCTGCGGCCCGACGCGCTCGAGCTGCGCAGGCAGGGGCTCACCGTGCACCGCCGCGAGGAGCTGCACCTGCTGCTCTCGCACCTGCTCGAGGACATCGGCTCGCGCACGCTGGCGCAACGATACCTGCGCTTCCATCATCTCTTCGCCGGCGGCGACTGGGATGCTGCCGCGGCGGAGTGCGGGCCGCTTCTGCGCTGGGTGCAGCGGCGCGGCCTCGACACCTTGATGCGCCAGATCCAGCGCAAGCTGGTGAATTCGAACCTGGCGCACCACTTCACCATGCCGCATCTGCTCGAGGTCCTGCGGAGCCTCGGCAAGTGGGAGGTCGAACACAACCGCATTGCCGAAGGACAGAGTTATTACGAGCGCGCTGCCGAACGGTTGTTCGCCCTCTCGGACGAAGACGTCGCCGAGATCGATCTTGAAGGCGTGAGCGACATGCTTCTCGCGCACGCGGATCTCCTCGAACGGCATGGTGATTTCGAGCACGCGCTCGAGCTGCTGCAGCGCTACCTGGAGCGGTTCGACGCCCGCATTCCCACCGTCGAGCGCGGGCGTTTGTTCTCCGAGATGGGCTTCTGTGAGTACCGGCTCGGCCGCTTCGGATCCGCGGAGGAACGTTGCCAGCTGGCGCTCAAGCTCCTCGATTCGCGGCGCAATCCACAGGACGTGGCACAGGTCTACAGCATTCAGGGACTGGTGCGCTGGAAAACGAGCCGCTACGACGAGGCCGAGCAGTACTTCAACAGCAGCATGGCGCTGCGCGAGAAGACCGGAGACCGGCTGGCGATCGCGCGCACCTACAACAACCTCGGCTTGCTCAACCGCAGCCGGCGCCGTTTCCCGGAAGCACTCGAGTTCCATCGCAAGAGCATGGAGATCCGCCAGGAGCTCGGCGACGACACCGGGGTGGCGCGCAGCGTGCTCAACCTGGCCTGGGTGCACTACGAGATGAACGACCTGGAGCGCGCCGAGGAGCTGGCGCAGCGTGCGTGCAGTCACAGCGATCAGCTTGGCTCGCGCTCGTTGCGTGCTGCGGCCAAGGGGCTGTTGGGTGAGGTCTATCTCGCGCGCAAGCGCATGCCCGAGGCGCGCGAAGCGTTGGAGGACGCCATCCGGCAGGCGCGCGAGGTCGGCGACGTCGCCGAGCTCTTCATGGACCTGCGCAAGCACGCGAGCCTCGAGCTGCAGTGCGGCAACCTGGATGGAGCCGAGGAGTTGCTGCGCGAGTCGGAGCAGCACCTCCCGAACGCCGGGTCGCCGCTCGAGGAGGCGCACTGGCACCTCACCCACGGCGAGCTGCGCACCGCCAGGGGCGACCTGCGAGGCGCCGCACTTTCCTTCGAGCACGCCGGCAACAACCTGGCGCGTCTGGGTCACGCGCAACGCGCCGCCGACGTCTTTCTCACCGCGACGCATCTCTACCATCGGAGCGGCGTGGCATCCCGAGCGCGCGACCTCGTGGTGCGAGCGCGGCAGCTGTACGGCCGCGAAGGCAGCGTGATGCCGAAGGAACTCGTCGATCTCAAAGCGGCGGTCGGCGAGATCGAGAGTGTGGCTCCCGGGGTACCGCAGGCCTCGCGCTCGGTGGAGGCCTTGAGCCGGGTTTGCGCGACCGCCGCCACATCGGGAAGCGATGTCGTGGCGTTGGAGCAGATCCTCAGCGAGATGCGCAGCCTCGGATCCGCGCGCTGCGCGATCCTGGTGGGCGCGGACGGAGAGCCGCACCGCGCTTCGGTGCTTTCCCGCGAACTCCAGGACCAGAACATCCGCGTGCGTGACGTGGTGGCCGAAAAGCCGCGTCTGTTCGCGCGCGCACTGCAGACGCTCCTGCCGCTGAGCTCGGAGGAGCTGCACGACGAGGAGATGCGCGCTCCGTTCTACGCCGTTCCGTGCGAAGCGCGCGAACGCAGTCTGGGCTGCGTCTTCCTGGAATGGCCGCGGGAGGCGGGACTGCCGGACCCGGGGACGCTGGGGGTGCTCCGCAGCATTGCGCAGCTCGTGGCACTGGTGCTCGAGCGCTCGGCAGCGGCTCCGGCGCGTCCTGCGGCCACCGATGAGGACGCCGCGGCCGAAGCGCGGGACGAGACCGGCCTCGACAACATCATCGGACGCAGCGCCGCGCGTCAGGCCGTCATCGACTTCATCCGTCAGGTGCGTGATCTGGAAGCGACAGTGCTCTTGTTGGGCGAGAACGGCACCGGCAAGGAGCTGGTGGCACGTGCCATCCACCACACCGGCGTGCGGCGGCGCTACCCGTTCGTCACGGTCAACTGCACGGCGATCCCAGAGGCCCTGTGGGAGCGCGAGCTCTTCGGGCACGAGCGCGGAGCCTTCACGGATGCCCACGAGACGAAGCGCGGCTACTTCGAGACGGCGCACATGGGCACACTGCTCCTCGACGAGATCGGTGACATGCCGTGGGAGATGCAGACCAAGTTCCTGCGCGTCCTCGAGGAGAAGAGTTTCACGCGCCTCGGCGGCACGGAGAACAAGCGGGTGGACGTGCGCATCATCGCGGCGACGAATCAGGACCTCGAAGCCTCGGTGCAGGCGGGACGCTTCCGCCGCGATCTGTACCATCGATTGAACGTGCTTGCCATCACACTGCCACCGCTGCGCGAGCGCCGGGAAGACATTCCCGAGCTGGCGCGGTACTTCCTCGACATCCATGCCAAGCGACTCAACGTCCGACCCAAACGGTTGTCCGGTGAGGCGCTGCGTATCCTGATGCGCTACCACTGGCCCGGCAACGTGCGCGAGCTCGAGAACGCCATGAAGGGGAGCCTGGTGCTCTCCGACCGCGAGGTGCTGGTGCCGGAGGTCCTGCCGGCGGCCGTGCTCAAGGGAGGCGATGGCAGCGAAACCGCGGGCGAGCTCGACCTGGACCGCGTTGCGCGGTGGGTGCTCGATCATGCGGTCTACTCGACGGGGTCGCCGCTCATGAACAGCCTCGAGAAGGCCCTGGCGCGCCAGCTGGTCGAGAAGCTCGGCGAGAAGACCCAGGCGGCCAAGCTGCTCGGCATCAGCAAGCCCACCCTCTACTCGCGTCTCAAGCCGTGAGTCGAGGACGAGACGTGCCTCGGCGGGTCGGGGAAGCACTGCCGGGCGAGTCCGAGGTCCCTCGCCCCGGCAGAGCGAGCCCGCTGCGGGGCGCCGGAGCGCTCCCAGGGCGGATTCCGTCCCCGCCCGGCGTCCCGGTGGGGGATTCGAAAGGAATGGACCTGAGTGCGGCCGGCGCGTATACTCACCACGTCCAGAACATGTTCGGGAATCGACGCATGCGTAAGCTCGGCACCATCCTCATTCTCGCAGTGGCCCTCCTCTTCGGAGCCGTCTCGGCCGAGGAGCTGCCGCCGATTCCCATCGGCAGCGGCCAGTCCGCCACACAGATGGCCAATGGGCAGGTCCTGCACATGACGGCCGCCGGCGTGGCCGTCACCGTGATTCTGGATCAGGTCACGGCCGCCCGGGTCACCGGGATGGTTGTCCGGACGAGCGGCGGCCCCAGCTCAGGCTCCTTGACGATTACCTGGGTCAACCAGAGCATGAGCACGACGATCTCCCTCGGACCCCAGCACCCGCTGAACCAGATGTTCACTCTCGAGGGTGGAGACGGCGACAAGCGCACGCACGACGGACTACACTGAACCCTCCGCCAAGTTTCTTTACGCCGATCAAATATCTTTACGGATCGGGAACGCATCGGTGCAACCCTGCGTCGATGCAAGATCCCTAACTCTTTGTCTTTGAATCCATTATGGATGCGGTGCGAAACAACGCTCGGCCTTCCGTCTGGCACTGGCCTTGCAGTGGGATCTTCGGTGCAACGAGCAACGGCGGAGAGTCCTTCGTGATCTGGCATACCAGTCAGGGCACGGGGACAGGGACCACCGATGAGGGGGTTCATCCCCCCTCATCGGTCTCTCGCTCGGGGAAGCCGCCGAATGTCCCTGCAAACTGGCCTCACACCGGCTCGTCGCTCTAGGCACACAGAATCCGCAGGGCGGGTGTCGCCGGTCCGTACAGCTGGCAGGAGCGTTGCGCCTTGTCCCTCCCACGCAAGGCGATAAGCTGTAACTGGACGCAGAGGCGGCGACACCAGACGATGGGGCGCTCGTGAGGGCGCCCCATTGGCCTGTTCCGGATTCCAGCCCCCTGAAGGCGACAGGTGCTCGAGCGAGCGCCTGTCGTTCTTTCGCGCCCGATTCGACGTCCATGCTTCGGCACCGCGGATGCCGGCGCCTCGCGTCTGTGGGGCCGACCCTGGACGCCACGAGCTGCCCCCTGTTTGACAGCCCGACCGTGAAGCCATGCATCGGAGCCGGGCTTCACGAGGATGTCGCTCGAGCCCGCGGGGTGAGACGAACGGTTGCAACGGTCGCCGGATCCACTAGGTTTGGACCATGGACCGACGACCCGTGGCAATCGCACTCCTGGGCGCTCTGGCGCTCGGCGGCTCACAGGCGCCGGGGGCAGCAGCAGCACAGGGTCTGGAGATTCACACCTGGAGAGCCGACCTGTTGCCGGCCCAGCTGGCGGGTGACGAGCCGAAGCTGGCCGACCGGACGTTCCCTCTAGACAGCCTCCCAGACGACGCCAGGCCGCTGCTTCGGGTGCCCTTCGTCGCCAGGCCGCCGCGCATCGATGGCCGGATGGACGACTGGCCGCTGGTCCGCCGGCACGACGTGCGCGGTCGCAGCACGGTGGTTCGGGGCACGTGGAGCGGCCTTCAAGACGCCGTCCTGGAGTTCGCGCTTCTGTGGACCGAGGACGGCTTGGTGCTCGGCGCACAGCTCGTCGATGACTCGCTGCAGGTCGAGCCGGGTCGGGTCCACGAGGAACGCGTCGAGAGCGTCCTTCTCGCCGTCGGGTCGACCTCGCCGCTGGTGCAGCGCTATTGGCGGGGGGCCGAGCGCACGGTGCGCGTGTGGGTGGACGGCAGCGTCCAGGCCTGGACGCGGCTGCGCAATCGGCGCCCGGTGCTCTTCGACGCGCGTGCGCTCGGTGCTCGTGCTGCCGCGAGCGTCCGCAGAGCGGCCGCCGGTCCAGGCGGCCGCGTCGAGTTCGAGCTCTTCGTGCCCTGGGACCTCCTGTTCCCGGCGCTCCCGCACGATCGAGCCGGCCTGCTCGTCAACGTCCTGGTCGAGGACGTGGACGCGGCGGGGGACAAGCTGTTCGCCTGGTCAGTGCGTCCTGAGAACGGCAAGCTGGTGCAGGCCTGGGCGAAGCTTCACTTCCTGGGCGGCCCGGTGGCCGGGACCTGGCTGGTGTCGCAGGCAACATCGCACCCCGAGCCCGGCCACCCCTTGGAGTGGTCCGCGACGCCCTGGGGAATCGACGACCCGCACACGAACGTCGCAATCGAGCTCGGCACACGCCGGGCCTCACGGCCCTGGCAAACCGCAGAGGCCACCGCACCACGGACGGCGGTCGTCGTCCGCGCGCACGATCTTCCGGTGCGCGATTCCCCATGGCCGCGCGAGCGACGCATCGAGCTGGTGCTCGGCCCGGCAGGTTCGACGCCCTGGAGGCGGTCCGTCCTGCACATGACGCCGACGCTGGAGAGCTTCGAGGCCGTGAAGGCCGAGGTCGACGACACCCGTCGTGCCGGCCGGGGGTCCGTTCCGGCGTTTCCTCTTCCCGAGGATCTCCTGGCGCGGCTCGAGCGGATCGCCTCCGGGGTTCAGGACCTCGGAGACTGGCACGAGCAGCGGTATTCCCACCGGGGCATTCTCGTCTCTCGAGCTGCGCGCTGGGATGCGCTCGAGACCGATCTGGCCGAGGCGCAGCTGTTGCGCGACCTCATCGTGGGTGGGCCCGATCCTGCCGCCGCGCGCGCGCGGGCCGCCGCGCTCTGGCCGGAGCGCTCTGCACGCGGACACCCGGTGGCGCAGCCGGTGCTGCGCGGCCACCGCTCACGCCTGGATGGCAGCGTCCAGCCCTATGCGCTCTACGTGTCCCGGGCTGCAGCTTCCGGGTCTCCGGCGCCGCTCCTCGTGGTGCTGCACGATCTCGCCCAGAACGAGATGTCGCTTCTCGAGGGGACCTCGCTGGCGGCCGAGGTGGAATCGCGGGGTTGGATCGCGGTGTGTCCATACGGCCGCGGCGACACGGGGTTTCAGCTTGCCGGTGAGCGTGACGTTCTCGAGGTGCTCGAGCGGGTTGAAGCCGAGCTGGCGGTGGATGCGACTCGGATCTATCTCACCGGGTTTTCGATGGGCGGCACCGGAACCTGGCTCCTCAGCCTGCGTCATGCCGATCTGTTCGCGGCGGCCTCCGTGGTGTCGGCATTCGGGGACATGGACCAGGCCGGCCTGTTCGAGATCCTGGGCTACCATCCGTCCGAGCTGTTCTTCTACGAGACGCTGAATCCCGCGCGTCTCGTGCGGACGGATCTCACGACGCCGTACCGCATCGTGCACGCCGAGCGCGACCCCGTGATCTCGGTGGTGCACGCGCGCATCATGGAAGACCACCTGAAAGAGCTCGGAACCGAGCCGCAGCTGGTGCTGCGGCAGTCTGACGCGCACACGGTCGAGTTCTTCGATCTCGAGCTGCACGAGAGCCTCGACTTCCTGGAGCGGCATCGGCGCGAGACCGAGGGCGTGGCCAACATGGCGTGGTTCGGTGGAACCGGAGGTCCGCTGGCGACTGTCTTCGCGCGCGGTCCCTTCGCGGTCGTGTACGGGACCCGCGAGCTGCCGCCGTCC
>JBHHXQ010000144.1:0-8658 GCA_046757105.1 Candidatus Krumholzibacteriia bacterium | reverse complement strand
GCCACGTCATCTCCCAGACGATCTCGCCGGTCTCCACCTCCTCGATCCAGCCGTAGTCGTACATGTCGTCGCGTCCTTCACCCAGAGCGTAGATGTGGATGCGCGTTTCCTTGTCGAGCGTGAAGCGTTCGCGCAGGCGCTCGCGGTCGCCGACGCGGACGATGCGCACCAGGACGTCCGGGTTCTTCGGCAGGTCGTCCTCCGACAGGAGCTCGAAGTCGTCCACACGCAGGCCGGCGCCCGCGTAGATCGTCAGGCCCCAGGAGCGCCGATCGAATGGGGCGTCGGCGTTCCAGTTTCGGAACGAGTGGGAGTCATCGGTGACGTAGTGGGCCACGTATGTCCCGGCAGGGAGTCGAATGCTCTCATCGAACATGCGGTTCTTCTGGGCACCTCCGGCGTGGAAGGTGCTGCGGCGGGTCATCTCCCAAACGACCTCGCTGCTGCCGGCCTTCTGGATCCACCCGTAGTCCGTGAACCCGCGGTCGCCGTACGAGTACTCGCCGATCGCGTACACCTGCAGCTCACCGTCCTTCTGCAGGCGAAACGGCTGCTCGAGGAACTCGTAGTCGCGCGCCCGAATGAGTTCGACAAGCGGCTCGCCGCGCTCGAAGGCTTCGGTGACGTGGAGGGCGCCGCGGTCGGAGTTCTCTCCCGGCAGGATCGTGATGCCCCAGTTGAGCGGATCGTGCGGAGGGTTGGCGCTGAACTCTTCGTAGGCATGCGAGTCGTCCGTGCCGTAGTAGAGGATGTAGTCGCCCTTCTCCAGGTGGATCTCGTCGTCGAACATGCGGTTCTTCTCGTCGCCTCCGGCGTGCCGGGTGTTGCGGTCGTCCATCTGCCAGACCCGCTCCCGGGTGGCGGCGTCGACGATCCAGCCGTGGTCCACTGGATGCCTCCAGTCCTCCGGGAACTCGATGATCGAGTAGATGCGCAGGTCCGTCGGCTTGGAGACCGTGAAGCCGGTCTTGATGTACTCCGAGTCTCCGAGACGCGTGTACCGCAAGAGGGCACCGGGGATCTCGCCGGTGGGCTCGAACTGGACGAGGTCCCCCTGGGAGACGTCTGGTGAGGAGAGCTTCACGGAGCAGTCCTCGACCGCGCGCTCGACCGCACGCGGGTCGCTGCGCCAGTCGGAGTCGCCCCGGAAGAGGTCGCGCAACTGGTGCAGGCCGATGATGCGGCGGAAGGACCGGCCGGTTCTCCAGCGGGCACCGGCGAACGCGTAGAGCTCGTACCTGCCGGCTTCGAGCTCGAGTGTCTCCATCGCCTCCCGGAGCAGTCGTTTGCCGCTCACCCGGGAGGTGTTCCTTCTCTCCATCACCCAGACCGGCGCACGGGTCTCGGTGTCGAGGATCCATGCGTAGGCGGAGAGCTGGGCGCTGTGGCGTGGCCAGACGCCGACCGCCTCGATCTCGATCCGCGCCGCGCGTGGCAGCTCGAATCCGACCACCTGCAGCTCGCCCAGCTCGAAGCGATCCAGGTGGATCAGCGTGTCCGCCGAGGCGTGGGTCGTGACGGTCAGCGCCGCCGCGAGCGCCGTCACGATGGGACGAATCCTGGACATGGCGTCACCTCCCGCATCTTTGGGTTGGCTGGTGCAGCGGCCCGCTCGCCGGGCCGTGCGCGGCCTGCTTCTCATACGAAGATCTTCGTGGGGAGGTTGCCCGGCGGGGGGCGAGACGCACATCTGGGGCACCGTCCTGACCTCGGAGGCTGCGCGTCGACTGGTCTACTCCTTCCATCCGGGTCGGAGCCCCGAGAGCGCACAGGAGGTGGAGATGCTCTTCGGTCCCGTCGAGGAAGGCACGCGGGTCGACCTGATCCAGCGCGGATGGGAGCGGCTCGGCAAGCGCGCCGGCGAGGTGCGCGGCGACTACGACACGGGTTGGGAAGAGGTTCTCGGGGGCTACGTGAGGGGCTGTGAACGCACGTCTTCCCGGAATCGCGGCTGGGTTCACGGCACGCGGCCGCGCGGCGAGTGGGACCCTGCCGGGCGTGCGTAGGCCACGATGTGGCCGCCCCAGCGAGTCCGGCCGTACACCGAATCCAGCAGGCGATCCAGGAGGCCCCTCTCGCTCCACTGCCTGGCGGGTGCTTCGAGCCGGAGGGCCGTGAGGCCTGCGGTTTCGAGCGTCGTCTTCAACGTTCGCGGCGTGAAGAACCAGAAGTGATGCTCCGTCGAGTAGTGCTTCCACGGGTTCCTCTTGAGCTTCAAACGGCTCTGGACGTTCTTGGCGCCTGACGACAGGCTTGCGAGGTTGGGAACCTCGATGCGGACCGCACCGTCCTTGCGCAGCAGCCTCGAGATCTTCTGGAGCGCGGTCACGGGGTTCTTCACGTGCTCGAGCACGTGGTTCATGATCACGGCGTCGTAGCAGCGTTCCGGCAGTGCGACGTCCTCCAGCACCCCGTGGTGCATCACGAGACCCAGCTCCTCTCGCACGTGGCGCACCATGGCCGATGCCACGTCGATGCCCTCGGCCTGCCAACCCTGCTCCGTGGCGACCTGGAGAAGCGTACCCTCGCCGGCCCCGACATCCAGGAGGCGCCCCTTCCGATGCAGAACCGATTCGAGTTCGGCCAGAAGCTTCGAGAAGATCCTCTGGCGCTTCTGCTGCTCCTCGATGGCCTTCCTGAAGTATGCGGCCGTGTAGATCCCCGCGTCGGCTTCCTGGAAGTCGGGGTACAACTCGGCGAACTGCAGGTCGCAGCGCGTGCATCGAACGACCCGGTTGCCCTGGCGGATGGTGAAGACGCGCTTCACCGCGCTCCCCGGACAGTTGGGGCATGTCTGCGTCCGACTCATGGCGATGCGTTCCGCAGCACTCCGAGGAAGGCGTCGCCGTAGCGCCTGAGCTTGGCCGGCCCCACCCCGGAGAGCTCCAGGAGCTCGGACGGGGTCTGCGGGACCGAGTTCGCCATCTGGCGCAGGACGGCGTCGCTGAAGACGATGTAGGCGGGCACCTTCTCGGCGTCGGCAAGCTGCTTGCGGAGCCCGCGCAGGCGCTGGAAGAGCTCCTCGGCGCCCGGCCGGGCAACGGTGAGGATCGTGGCGCCCGTTGCCGACTTCGTTGTGCGAGGCGTGGTGGTGGCCGTGGCGGTGACGTGGGGCGCGGCCGCGTCGTCCTGCGCCCGGCGGCTTCGCCCCGGCGGGGCAACCAGCGCGTCGATGCCGGTGCCGCGGCAGGCGTCGCAGGAATCCACGCAGGCCTCGATCGTCTCGTCGAAGTAGCGTACGAGAGCCCGGTGCCTGCAGCCGCCGCGTTCCAGCAGGTCGAAGAGCTGGATGGTCTTGCGTCGCGTCTCCTGGCGCAGCGCTTCGTCCTCGATTTCGTCCAGGAAGTGGTCGTAGGCGATGACGTCGGCCCACGAGTAGAGCAGCACGCAATCGCTCGGCAGACCGTCGCGGCCGGCGCGGCCGATCTCCTGGTACCACGCCTCGACGCTGCGCGGCATGTCGCGGTGCACGACGAAGCGCACGTTGCTCTTGTCGATTCCCATGCCGAAGGCGATGGTGGCGACGATGACGTCCGCCTCGTCGTACGCGAAGGCGGTCTGATTCGCTGCACGCTCCGCATCGGAGAGGCCCGCGTGGTAGGGGGCCACCCGGATGCCTTGCGCGCGCAGCCATTGCGTTGTGCTCTCGACCATCTTGCGGCTGCGGCAGTACACGATGCCGCTTTCCCCGTCGTGCCGCCGGATGATGCCCAGCACGTCCTGCCGCGAGTTGCGGCCGCGGACCTTCTTGTGTGCGGTGATCTCGAGGTTGGGGCGGTAGAAGGAGCCCTTGTACCCCTCCGGCTTCGACATGCCGAGCTGGTGCAGGATGTCGACGGCGACACGGTGCGTGGCGGTGGCGGTGAGCCCCAGAACCGGGATGTCGCCCAGCTCCTGCTTGAGACCCCGCAGCTTGCGATAGGCGGGCCGGAAATCGTGCCCCCAGTGGCTGATGCAGTGCGCCTCGTCGACGACGACGAGGCTCACGCGGCACTCCGCCATGAAGCTGCGCAGCCAGCCCTCCAGCCCCTCCGGAGCCACGTACACGAGCTCGAGCTCGCCGCGCCGCAGCTGCGCAAGCCGCTGCTGCCTCTGCTCCCACCCGACGCTCGAGTTCAGCATCGCGGCCCGGAAGCCGAGTCGAACGACCGCGTCCACCTGGTCCTTCATGAGCGAAATGAGAGGCGAGATCACCAGAACGACGCCGGGCAGGATCTTCGCCGGGATCTGGAACGTGATCGACTTGCCGGCGCCGGTGGGCATGACGCCGATGCAGTCGCGCCCGCGCAGGACGGCGTCGATGATGTGTCGCTGTCCGGGGCGGAACTCGCGGAATCCGAACACCTGCTCGAGGACCAACTGCGGATCCGAGCAGGCCTCCTGCGGCGCGCCGTCGCCTCGCGAGGCGGCAGTGGGCGAGGTCGGATCGAACAAGCTTCCCCCCGCGTACACGGTTCCACGAAACGGCACATTCTATGGGAATCCGCTCGGCCAGATCCACGAGTTCTTCACCGTCCGCGCACTCGGTGCGGGAGCACACGGCCAGTCGATTCGGGCCGACGCCCGGAACCTCTCGATGGGAGGCGGGTTCCGGCGGCGGAGTCGCCGGACGCAAGCGAACCGCGCGCGCATGTGCGGCGGCAGCCGGTCGCGGTGTCGCCACGCGGGCCGGAACGTCGTGCGTTCCGGAGACAGCGGGCGTCGACGGCGGAGACGGCCGGCGCGCATCGCGCTCCGGCCCGAGCCCCGGACCGCCGAATCGAAGTGGACGCGCTCTCCACCGGCTTGCGGCCTTCTCGTACCTGGGTCCCGCGTCTGCCCGAGACGAGCTCCCGACTCCTGGCCACGGGCTCGCGAAACTCGTACCGAGCTGACCCTCACCACCCCGCCCGGACTCGCGAGCGACGGCCCGGGTTCTTGTCGTACCGTCGAAGACGGCTTCTGGAAGGAGATGCCGTCATGAAGCGCGCCATCCTCACGACCGTCCTGTGCGCGGGGCTGCCCTTGGGGAGCTCCGCCGCCGCCGCTGCTCGGGGCGCCGCCGAGGAGCCCAGGTCCCGCCGGAACGTGGCCATCCTGGTGTACCCGCACGCGAGCTTGCTCGACCTCGCTGGCCCGGCCGATGTCTTCGAAGGCGTGCGCGCAGAGCACGGGCCCCAGTTCGACGTCCACACGGTCGGCACCAGCCGGGAGCCGGTCGTCTGCAGCATCCTCCTGAGCCTCCGCCCCGAGTACACGTTCGACGACTGTCTCGTGCCCGACGTCGTCGTCGTCCCGGGCGGGCCATTCCCGGTGGACGTTCAGCGCATCGCGGAATGGCGGCGCGACGTGGCGGAGCAGGCCGAGGTGGTGACCGGCATCGAAGCGGCCCTGCACGGTCGTGGAGAAGCTTTGCGGCGAGGAAGCCGCCCGCGAGAGCGCCTTCGGACACCTGCACTACCCCTGGGACCGCGAGGCGATTCGCGCCCTGCACGAGCAGCCCGGGGAGCCGGCCGCGCTCTTCAACCGCCACCGACTCTACCTGACGCTGTTGAACGAGGGCGAGGAAGCGGCTCTCGAGCAGCTCCAGGCGCTGCGCGGGAACGGACCTGATGCGCCCCGCGAGAAGAGCGCCCCGCGCGTGCACGAGTTCGGCTGGAACGAGAAGGCTCCCGTTACGCCATCGAGACCCTGCGCATGCTCGACGAAGGGGCGGACGTGCCCGAGAGGCTGCGAAGTTCCATCCGCAAGGACGCCGGCGACCTGCTGCAGAGGCTGCGGACCGGCTCCCCGGGGGATGTGCTCCGGGACGGCCTTCCGCAGGCGTGTTGACCACCACTTCGCGCGGCGACTACGCTCGACACCGGCGCTCACGCCGTGCTCGCTGGGGAAACGGCCCGGAGTGAGTTCCCGGGTCTCACTCCACGGCGGCGTGACTTGAAGGCGGACCGGTACTACCAGCTCACCCTCGTGGCGATCGCACTGCTCGGGGTGCTGCTCCAGATCACCTCCCTGGGGCCTCTGCGGGCGCAGTTCTGGGGTTTCCATCTCCTCGCCTTCCTGCCGGCGGCGGTGGCCGTCTCGAGCTGGCTGCTGGTCCTCGTGGCGGCTGCTTGGCTCCTCGGCGCTCGGCGACCCGCAATCCTCGCAGCCGCCTTCCGCAAGCTCGAGAAGGGGCCCGCACCGTGGCTGGCCCTCCTGCTTCTCGGGGCGGTGTTCGGATGTGCCTTCTGGCTTCTGCGTTCGGAGCAGACGGTGCTGGGCGACGCAGCGCCGCTGATCAGCAACCTGCCGAAGGGACTGAACTTCCATCCGCGGCAGCCGCTGACGATGTCCCTGCAGCAGTTCCTCTACCAACGGGTGGGAGACCTCCTCGAATCGGGCGCTCGGGATGATGTCGCGATTGCGGCGCGTAGCGTCGCTCTGGGGAGCGTCGCGAGCGGAATCCTCTTCGTCGCCGTCGCCTACGGCTTGGGGTGGACGTTTGCTCGCTGCGCGGGAAAACAGAACGAGGCGTCCCGAGCGGCCGTCCACGACGCTCGGATCACGGCCCTTCTCGTTTGCTTGACCCTGCTCTTCCAGGGCTACGCCCTGCTCTTCTATGGCTATCTGGAGAACTACGCCTTCCACACCCTGTTCGTCGCGCTCTACTTGCTCTGCTCGCTCCAGTACCTGCGCGGCCGGATCCCACTCGTGGTTCCCATCCTGGTTCTGCTCCTCGACCTCGGACTGCATCTTTCGGCCGTCGGCTTGCTGCCGTCTCTCGTGTTTCTGTGTGGTTGGGGAGTCGCCAACACGCGTACCCGGAACGCCGCCGTGCGCGACCTCGCTCTGGGTGTGGCGGCGGTGTTCCTGCTGAACTGGGGGCTCTCTTCCATGTCTCCGGAATACTCGTTGTGGGTCGGGGTGCGAGGAATCGTCAAGACCGGGACTTCGGATCAGGGTGGTGGTTCCGGGATCACCTACCTGTTGTCCGGCAGGCATCATCGAGACTTCTTCAATGAGCAGTATCTGATCGGCCCACTGGCTGCTTTCCTGCTGGTCCCGGCCCTGGTCTTCACGTGGTTGAAGAAGGGCACCCCGACCGCCAGCGTCGCCTTCCTGGGACTCGCGGCTTTGAGCTTCTTGGGTTCGAGCTGGACCGCACCAGAACCGGCGTTGGGCTATGCGCGAGATTGGGATCTGTTCGCACCCACGGGGGTCGTGTTCGCGGCGGCGGGTCTCTACCTGCTCGTCCAGCAGGTCGCGACGAGCCAGCAACGAATCCGCTTGCTCTTGTTCGCCGCGCTCGTGTCGTTCCTTCATTTGTCCTCGTGGGTGCTCGTCTCTCACTCGGAGCCGCGTTCGATGGCGCGGTTCGCACTGCTTCCTCTGGGACTCGGGCGCAACCAGGTCGTGATCGGGAACTGGCACATGCGCCATGGCCGTATTGCGGAGGCCGAGGAGTGGTTCCTGAAGGCGTTGGAAGTCAATCCCTACAACAACAACGCCTACGCATTGCTGGGCATCGTCTACGCCAAGACGGAGCGGATGCATCAGGCCGCGGAGGTGTATCGGAAGGCGGTTCGCATGCGTCCCGACAAGCCGAACTACCGTCAGAACCTCATTGCCGCCCTGACAGCGGAAAAGCGCTACGAGGAAACCCTCCCTCACCATGAGTTCCTCTGCGACGCGCAACCGGACGACATCGAGCGCTGGCTCGCGTACGTCCGAGCGCTTCGGATCCTGGGGCGCCACGAGGAGGCGAAAGCCGTGCTTCGGCGCGCGCTGCCTCGCTTCGAAGCGCAGCTCCGCAAGAGCCCCGCGGACTTCGAGAGCAACAACAATGTGGGAGGCCTGCTTGCCCACCTCGACAGGCCTGACGAGGCGCTCGAGTTCTTCCAGCGGGCACTGCGGGCGCAGCCGCATTCGGGCTCCGGACTCTTCAATGTGGGCAGCATGCTGATGCGGCTCGATCGCCGCGCCGAGGCCGTGCCGTACCTGCGGCGTCTCCTGGAGCTCCACCCGGACCACGTCATGCGCGGGCAGGTCGAGCGCTGGCTCGCCGAGATCGACTCCCACTGAGATCGGCCGGTTGCGGCGACCTGGAGCCTGCCGGACCGGATGTCGCAGCTCGTTGTTCTGGAACGAATTCCGTGGAGTAGGCCTGACGGACCCGGGCCAGGGACGGGCGTGTCGTTTTTCTTGTGAAACCCTGGAGCCGAGTCCAGGGCGTAGATGGAGTCGACAGACGGCGAATGTCTCGAGAATGACGGTGGGTTCCCCTGATCGGAGGTCCGTGAACCATGTCCGCCAAAGGCTTGCTGGCGGCTGGGCTTGCACTCCTGATGTGCTGCCTCGTCTGCCTCTTCACCTGTCTCCTCGTCGCCTTCCTGCTCTTCTCGCCGGTCTGGGCTCAGTCTGCCGCCACGGCACCGGAGGTCCCCGCGGTCGAAGTCTCCTCGAAGGCGTCGCGACTCTCGAAGGAGGACGTCGAGAAGGTCGTGGACTTCCTCTTCGAGCACCTGACTTCGTCCGGAGAGGTGCGGATCAGTGCCGAGATGATCGAAGCGGCCACGGGGATCCGCATCAGCGAGCACAACCAGAATCAGGTTCTGCCGGTGCTGATGGCGAAGCTGCAGACCACGCCGGAGGCCGGAAAGATCAATCTGCTCCTATCAGTCGACACCGCCTTGACGG
>JBHHXQ010000143.1:0-8675 GCA_046757105.1 Candidatus Krumholzibacteriia bacterium | reverse complement strand
GGTCGGCCCCCCTGCGGCCCTCGAGCATTCCGGCGGCGGCATTTCGCAAGGGGTCCCCACGCCGGAAACGTCCAGGCTTGGGCCTGATCGATCCACCGAGCCTGGCATGGGCGGCCGGACGGGGGGCGGCCGTCCGGCCGTCCTGGCATCTAGCCGGCGCCTGGCCTATACTGCCGCGCCGGAATCCCATCACGGGGCCCGCTGAGTACGGGGCGACCCGGCGGGCGATTCGCGACCAGGAGGTGCAACATGAGCAGCCCTGCTCGCTCACAGTTTCCAATTGACCGGGTGCCGCTGACCGGTCTCAAACGCGTGGTGCCAGTCGTCCTCCTCCTGGTGCTTGTCTTCTCGGCCATCTTCACGGTCGACCCGGAGGAGGTCGCAGTGGTCCTGCGGTTCGGCAAGTACACGCGTACCGCCGACCCGGGGATCAACATGCGCATCCCGCTCGTGGAGCGCATCTACAAGGTTCCGATTCAACGTCAGCTGAAGCAGGAGTTCGGCTTCCGGACCGCACGCGCAGGCGTCCGCACCCAGTACAGCTCGCGATCGTTCCTGGACGAATCGTTGATGCTGACGGGTGACCTCAACACCGTGGTCGTCGAATGGATCGTGCAGTACAAGATCAAGGATCCGGTGAACTACACGTTCAAGGTGCGGAACGTGGAGGAGACGTTCCACGACATGGGCGAGGCGGGAATGCGGGAGGTCGTCGGCGACCACAGCGTCAACGAGGTCCTGACCGTGCGCCGCCAGGAGGTCGAGGATCAGGCCAAGCTTGCCCTGCAGGGACTCTGCGATCAGTACGAGATGGGCATCAACGTGCAGGTCGTGGTGCTGCAGAACGTCACGCCGCCGGACAAGGTCAAGCCGTCCTTCAACGAGGTGAACCAGGCGATCCAGGAGAAGGAGAAGCTCATCAACGAGGCGTTGTCCGACTACAACCGGGAGATCCCCCGGGCGGAGGGGGAGGCCAAGCGCACCGTCGAGGCCTCCGAAGGCTACGCGCTGCAGCGCGTCAACCGGGCCCAGGGTGATGCGGCCCGCTTCCTGGCGCTCTTCGAGGAGTACCGCAAGGCGCCCGAGGTGACGCGGCGGCGGCTGTACCTGGAGACGATGTCCGCAGTGCTGCCCCGGGTGGGGCGCAAGCTGGTGATCGACGAGACACAGAAGGGCGTGCTGCCGCTTCTCAACCTGCAAGTCGGAGGGGAGAAGCCATGAACACGCGAACCGGTGTCATTCTGATCGCGATCATCGCAGCGATGATCGTGGTGGCTCTGGGGAACCCGTTCTATACGGTGAACGAGTGGGAGCAGGTCGTGATCACGCAGTTCGGCAAGCCCATCGGGGACGCCGTCCGGGAACCCGGTCTGCACCTGAAGATGCCGTTCATCCACAAGATCAATCCCTTCGAGCGGCGCTGGCTCGAGTGGGACGGGGATGCCGATCAAGTGCCGACCCGGGACAAGAAGTTCATCTGGGTGGACGCCTACGCGCGTTGGCGCATCAGCGATCCGCTCCTCTTCTTCCAGAGCGTGCAGCACGAGCGCAGGGCGCAGACACGTCTCGACGACATCCTGGATGGTGCGACGCGCAAGGCCATTGCCAACTGGGATCTGATCGAGGTCGTGCGCTCGAGCAACCGCGCCCTCGAGGACGCTCCCGAGATCACCGACGTGGAGACCGAGTCCTGGGTACGTGAGATCAGTCACGGGCGCCACAAGATCACGCGCGACATCCTCGACCAGGCATCAAAAACCGCCACGAACTACGGCATCGAGCTCGTGGACGTGCGCATCAAACGCATCAACTACGTCGAGACGGTGCGGGAGAAGGTCTACGACCGCATGATCTCCGAGCGCAAGCGCATCGCCCAGAAGTCGCGCTCGGAGGGAGAGGGGCGTGCCGCCGAGATCCGCGGCCAGAAGGAGCGCGAGCTCAAGCGCATCACCTCCGAGGCGTATCGCACGGCGCAGGAGGTCCGCGGCCGCGCCGATGCGAAGGCGACGCGCATCTACGCCGAGGCCTACGGCAAGGCTCCCGATTTCTACGCCTTCATGCAGACACTGGAGAGCTATCAGGAGTCGATCGACGAGAAGACGTGGCTCGTCCTCTCGACCGACGGCGACTTCTACCGCTACCTGAAGAATGCCGACATCAAGTAGCGCGGCATGTCGGCGCCGGCGGCGCTCGCCGGGCGCGGGCCCGGCGAGCTGCGGCGCCACCTGCCGTCCCTCCTGGTTCCGGCGCCTGCGGTGCACCGGCCCTGTCCCCTGCGGGACACCCGGGTCGGCGGCCGGCTTCCCGCGGCCGCATCGGATCGATTCGGGAATCCCTTGCGGCGTCGCGAGTTGGGCGCGCCTCCTGCGGCTGGCACGGGTGTGGTCCTCGGATTGCTGTCCTCCGGGGTGTGAGTGAACCGGCATCCGCAGGAGGAACCATCATGAACAGACGCATTCGCATCCTGGCATTGGCTTCCTGGGCGATCGTTCTCGGCTCGACGAGCGTCAGCGCACACCCGGTGACGCCGCTCGTCGACAGAACGCAGGCGAACCAGAACGTCCGCATCACCGTGGGCCTGCGATCGGGCTCTCTGACCGTGGGCGAGGCGCGGTATCTACGCGCGCAGCAATCGCGCATTCGTGTGGTCGAGGCGCGTGCCAAGGCCGATGGGGTGTGGACGCCGCGCGAGCGCGCCCGGGTGGCCCGCTTGCAGGAGCAGGCGAACGCTGACATCTGCCGTCTCGAGCACAACTGCAGGCGTCGCTAGGATCTGCACTCCTGCAGTACCCGGCAGCTGTGCGCGGCGTGGCGCGGCTGCCGGCCTTCTGCATCCTGGCCGGCCATGCCGGGAGTGCGTATGATGCCGGCAGGTGGAGTGCCGTCTCGTGGCCTCGAATCGCGTCCCGCTTCCCGCACGCACCTTCGGAGGTCCTGGGTGAAGTCGAGCGGCGCGGCAATCGTCCAGGTTCTGGTTGCGGTTCCGTCGACCCGGGTGGCCACACGAATCGCCACCGCGCTCCTCAAGCAGCGTCTATGCGCCTGCGCCCAGACCTTCGGCCCGATCACCAGTCGCTACCACTGGAAGGGGAAGATCGACAGCGCCCGCGAGTGGCTCCTGCTGTTGAAGACACCGCCCGCGCACGTGGAGGCTCTGGAGCGCGAGGTGGTGCGCCTGCATCCCTACGACGTTCCCGAGATCCTGGCGCTGCCGGTGCAGGGCGGGTACCCGCCCTACCTCGACTGGTTGCGACGCGAGACCACCCGGCCCCGGACGGGCGCGTCGGCAGCCGGCCGCGGCCGGGGGAAGCGATCGGCCTCGAAAGGAAACCCACGCTGACCCGTTGCGAGCTGGGGCTGTGGCGTCCTGCACGGAACGTCGCCTCCTCGCCCGGCGTCCGCGGCCCCCGGGAACCTGCAGCGCGCTCCGCAAGCGCGGGCTTTCCGGTCGCGCGGCCGTACGCTGGAACCCGGCTTGCTCGCTTTGAGGCATGAGCTCTCCGGTCTCCGAAGCGCCGACGACTCACGTGCTGCACGTCGACAAGATGGCCCCACTGCGTGCGGGGTGCGTCCAGGCGGCGCCGCTCCCCGAGGCGCTTGCCGGGGTCGCCGGGATCGAGTCTCTGCGAGCCCGGACGCAGCAGCTCCTGGCGGTTCTCGGCGCCTGGGCCGAGGACGGGGATCCCGCCCAGCTTCTGGCGGCCATCTGGACGAGCGCCCGGGCGGAGGAGAGCGCCGGCCTGCGCCTGCTCGCGAGTCTGCTCGAGGTGCGTCTGTCCGGGCTCGAGCTGCTGCACCAGACGCTGCGGCCGAGCCAGATGATCCGCCTCTGTCTCCGGCATGCCCGATCCCAGGGCAACGTCTCCGAGAGCATCGTTCAGGCCGCACGGATGCTCGGCACCCGGATCGGGATCCGCCCGGAGATCGTCGGGCGGCAGCCGCTCGAAACGCTGCGCCAGTTCGAGGCCCGTGCCGTGGCGCTCGTGAAGCAGCTCCTCGAAGGCTCGATCCGCGAGGTGGAGCTCGCGTGGCTGCGCGAGCTCGCCGACACCGAGCTGCGCGCGCAGGCGAAGCGCCTGGAGGCCATCGCAGAGCGCGTCGGCGCCTACGATGGACGCCGCATCTCGCGCGTGCTGCCCCTGCTGAGTCGTCAGGAAGAGCGCATCCGGGACACACGCGTGATCCTCGTGCAGTGGCCCGAGACCGACGAGCTGCGGCGCCGCACGCCGACGCTCCTCGAGCATCTCGAGCCACGCGGATTCGAGAAGTTGATCGAGCAGCTGGAAGCGTCACCCGGCGGGCGCGAGATGGCCCTCGCACTGCGTCTGGTCCGTCTGCGGACGCCGCTCTCGCAGGAGCTCGCCTTCGCGGCTGCCGTCCTTCGCGACGTGGATGCCCGCGTCCGGCCCAGGGGCGACCAGAAGATCGACGCCGCCCGTTGCCTGCTGCTCGCACTGAACATCTCTGGAACCGAAGGACGTCTGGCGCTGCAGTTCGGCTCGCGCGAGCTGCGGCAGTGTCACACGCTCGTCGAGCGCTTGCGGTTGCCGCTCGAGGGTGACGTTCTGCGCGTGGCCTATGATCCACGCCGCCATCCGCGCTTCCTGGCCAAGGACGGCGTCCCGGCGCTCATCGGGGAGGGCGAAGGGGGCATCGAGGACCTGCGTGCAGCCGTGATTGCCAACGTCGAGAACGAGCACATCCTCTGCGGGCTGCTGGCGAATGCGCGCGTTGCGGCGCTCGCCGGCCTCGTCGAGCGCGTGGTGCGCCGGACGCGCTCGGTGAAAGTCCTGCTCGAGATCGCCAATCGCCGCGATCTACACACCGGCTATGCGAACCGGAACGTTCCCAACGCCCTCCTGTGGCATCCCACCGCGATCCCGGTCAGCGCGCTCCGCAAGTTCGTCCACGTGCGTTTCGTCGATCGGGCCGAGCTCGTGGCGCTCTCGGGCCGGGGCTCGCGGGCGCGCCCGGAGATCCGCCAGCTGGCCAGCTCGTACCTCGCGACGCTGTCGAACCGCTGAGCGTCCGGGTGGCGCGCGATCCGGGGAAGTCGGTCGAGGCCGCCCTGGTGCGTCGGCGCAGCGCATGTGAAGTGGGGGCATTGACCCAGTCGCTGTCCTCGGGTCCGCCCCCGGGACTCCGATTCCATCTTCCCCGAGCGACTTGCGCCGAGGACCTGCAGGTGGGCGTGCGCTGCAGCGGGCAACCACCTGTTCTCTTGCAGGATCCTGGGCCGGCGTACGCGAGCGCGGACGGGAAGTCGTGAATGGACACGGGTTCCGGGGGCTGGTTTGAAAAGTTCCTCGAGATCCGCTAGACTCCTCCATGAAGCTTGCTCGTTGCACATACGACCCTGGAGTGGGCCTTGGATCGCCCGATGCGTATTCTCTGCGCGCACGGGCCGCGCATGGTTGCGTCCAGCCTGGGAATCCTGCTCGCGATGGGCCCGACGGACCGGGGCATTGCCGCGCAGGACGTCCTGTATGGGATGAACGACGTCGATCAGCACGGCGGTCCCGACGAGATCGTCGAGGTTGACCCGACGACCGGCGTGGCCACGCGTCTGCACGTCTTTCCCGACGGTCTCGATTTCCTCGAGTCACTGGCCTACGACGCTCGCGAGAGCATGCTCTGGACCACGAACGATGGCGTTCTGCATCGGATCGATCCGCGCACGTTCGAGGTCTTCGAGGTCGGGGACACGGGAAACGACGACATCGATGGCCTGGCCGTGCAGCCCGACACGGGGCTTCTCTACGGGATCACGCACGGTGGCAACGATCTGCTTCTCATCGACAAGTCCGACGCCGGCACGACCGTCGTCAACGGGGGTGTCGAGCAGGGGTCGCGGCTCGAGGATCTCGCCTTCGACCATGCGGGGCACCTGTTCATTCTCACGTCTCGAGCCCTCGTGCGGGTGGATCCCACCGACGGCAGTCGCATCCTGAAGGTCAGGCTGCACGGCGCCTCGAGCCTCGAGGGGCTCGTGTGGTGGTCCGAGCGCGGCACCTTCCTCTCGGCGGCCGACCGCGGGCGCTTCAAGGATCTGGTCACCGTCGGCTTGAACGGGGAAGTCGAGTTCGTGAGCGCCGAGCACTCTGGGTTCCGTGACATCGAGGCACTGGCGTTCGTTCCCGGAGAATCCGAGGTCCCCGTGGCGATGCATGCGGTGGCGTCGCGCCGCGACGGGGCGGGGGCGTATCTCGTCTGGGCGGCGTACGAGGCGGGTCTGCATTTCGTGGTGCAGAGGGCGACGGACGCCTTCGGGCCGTGGACCACGATCGCGCGGGTGTCCCTTCCCGTGGGCGGGCGCCCTGGTGGCTGGAGGTACGAGCACCTCGACCCGGAGGCCTCCGGCGCTGCGCTGGCTTCCAGGGATCTCCACTATCGTGTCGGCGCCCAGGACGAGGCGGGCGACTGGTCGTGGGTGCTCTTCACGCTGCAGGCTGCGCCGGCCGCCGTGGTTCTCAAGCCGAACTTCCCGAACCCCTTCAACCCGAGCACGGCCTTCGAGGTGCAGCTCCAGGATACGACGCCCGTCGAGGTGATCGTGTACGACGTTCGAGGTCGTGTGGTGCAGGCGCTGCGGACCTCGCAGCTCGGCCCCGGAACGCACCGGGTGACATGGGATGGACGTGACGTGGCGGGCCGGCCGGTGGCGTCGGGCGTCTACCCGTACGTCGTCCGCGCCGGGCAGGAAACGCTGCGCGGGCGAGCCGTCGTCACGAAATAAAGCCCTTCGACAACGGTGCGTTGCCGGGATTCTCCACGTCCAGGGGGGGCTGCCCCTGGGGGGCGCGGCTCGCCGCCCGAGCCATCTGCGCCGTGGACCGCGCCGGACTGCAACCAGGGCGGCCGGCCCGATGGGCCACGTGCGGGATGCGTCGCGGCTGCGAGACGCCCCACGACCTCCTCGGTGTCCGTTGACCCCACGATGGATGCGCAATCGAGACCACCCCGGAGACCTCGGCCGCCAGACGCTCTCGACGGGCGGCGTGTTCACCGGTAGACGGTTTTCAGACCCGACCAGGTGATCGACTTGACGGAGGTGGCCTCGCAACCGAGGGGCAGGGCTCCGAGGCGGCCGCAGCCCCCGGGTGCATCGGCGACGGGTGACGCGCTGCTCAACCGCAGGTCGAACTGGCCGGCGGCCGGGTCGAGCGCGCAGAAGGCCGGGTCGACCGAGAGGATGCCACCCAGCTCCACCCCGCACAGGCTGTCGTCCGCATTGCCGAAGACATCGACGCACTCGAAGGTGGCATCGGCCTGACAGAAGACGGCGGCCGTCTCCGGGTGGAACGCGAGGATGCTGCGCTCGACGAGCACGGGGCCGCCGAGCAGGAACAGGCCGCCGCCGACCTGCGCTTCGTTCGCAGCCAGCGTGCAGGCTCGAATCTCGAGCGTGGCGGCGTTCTCGGCGGCGACCCCACCCCCCGCGGGCGCGACGTTCCCCGCCACCACGACCTCGTCGAGCCGCACGCTGCTTCGGCTGACGAACACCCCGCCACCCTTGCCGGACGACACGTTGCCCAGCACCGTGGAGCGTGCCAGCTCCAGGTTCGAATGCAGCTGGACCGACACTCCACCCCCCGAATCGATGGAGTCGTTGTGTTCGAACCGGCAGTCGGTGGCGCGCACGCTCGACCGGTGCACCAGGAGTCCGGCCACCCCGAGGTGAGGACCGGTCGTCCGGTTGCCCCGCACCGTGCAACGGACGAGCGTACATTCGGGGACCAGATCGATTCCGATTCCAGCCACACCCACCTCGGACTGATTGTTCTCGACCTCGCAGTCGCGGAGTTCGAAAGGCCCGAGGCTCATCCAGATTCCGCCGCTGCTGATGTTGCTCCAGTTGTCGCGGACGACGACACGCTCGAGGCGGCCGAACGAGTTGCCGAGGACGAGTGCGCCGGCGTCGCCGGCCGCCGGTGCCCCGTTGCCGACGACCTCGAGATCGACGAACTCCACCTGGCCGGCGGTCCGCACGGCCAGCAGGTTGTCGGCGAACCGCGAGCGCACCAGACGGGTCAAACGTCGCCCCTCGACGCCGATGCCGTTCCCGACGACCTCGCAATCCTGCAGATCGATGACGCCCGGGACGCCGGTACCCACGCTCAAGGCCCCGAAGCGATTGTTCTCGAGTCGGCACCGCCGCATCTCGACGCGCCCTCCGAAGATCATGACGCCTGCGCCGACACGGGCGGTGCCGTTGCGCAGGACGATGTCCTCGAGACGCACGAAGGACGAGACGGTTCGCAGGGTGTTCCCGGCGTTGCGGACGTCGGCACCGGGAGCCCCATCGATGATGGCCTCGGCTCCGGGACCGGCGCGGATGCACAGATCCTCGCGCACGATGAGGGGGTTCTCGGCGTAGGTGGCCGCGGCCAGGATCAGGGTGTCACCGCTCGCTGCCGTGTCGATGGCGGCCTGGATGGTGGAGAACGGGCCGGCGGGGTCCACGTGGAACGTCGCCGCTTCGGCACCCGGCGCCAGGAGCGCGGCGGTCCACACGAGCACACGGCTGCGCATCGGTGTCTCCAGCCAGGGGAGGCTGGGAGAATCGTAGGTCATCCCCGGCCGCAGCACAAGGGAACGGCACGCGGAAACCCCGGTGGCTGCGAATCGGGCTCACTTCAGGAGCACCAGGCGGTCGCTCGCCGTCTCGCCGTTCG
>JBHHXQ010000142.1:0-8690 GCA_046757105.1 Candidatus Krumholzibacteriia bacterium | reverse complement strand
AGACTGAACGCCGACTGGTACCTGTCGAAGCCTTTCCGCTTCTCGGAGATGCTGGCCCGCCTGCGCTACCACGCGCAGGAGATCGCCGCCAGCACACCTTCGAAGAGCGAGATGGGCTACGACGACCTGCGCAAGAACATCATGCGCGCCTCGGTCGACACGTTGTCCGACGTGCAGGATATCCGCAAGGCCCTGCACGGGCTGAAAGGCTACGTCGGCGCCGACGACTACTATCTCAACTCGAAACTGGAGATCTGTTTCAGAAACCTGATGCGAATCGAGTCCCGCCTCAAGGACTTCCGCGAATTGACGACTCGACGGAAGCGCCAGGCTGCACGCGTTGCCCCGTTCCCGCTCGAGCTGCAGTCGAAGGACGGCTCGCTCGGCGCGGACGGCGAAGTTCCGCTGGCAACCGAGTCACCCGACATCCCGGGTGACAGCGATGACGGCACCCATGGAGGGAGTGCCAGCTTCGGCTAGCGCCGGGTCAGCCTGCGCTGGTCGTTTGGCTCAGGAGGAGCCAGAAGCAGTCCTGGAGAAGCCCCCCTCTTCAGGACGACAAAGCCCGCTGGGTCTCCGGCGGGCTTTCTTTCTGGCAGGCAGCGCCGCCATCTCGGGGCGGCTCGGGCGCGGCCCATGCCCGGGGAAGAGCGCGGGGCACGATGCGGGCGTTCGCCCCGTCCCCAGAGGTCTTGAGCCCGCGAGGCCAGCTTGCTAGGCTCGCCACAATCCGAGGAGGACGCATCTGATCCGGGTTCCCGAGCATGCGCGACGCGACATCCTGCACGTGTGCAGGCGCCTGTACGAGCGCGGCCTCGTGGCCGGCACGGACGGCAACGTCTCGGTTCGCCTCTCCAAGGACCACCTGCTCGCCACCCCCACGGGGATGAGCAAGGGCTTCCTGGAGCCGGACGATCTCGTCGTGTGCGACATGCAGGGCCAGCGGCTCGCGGGCAAGCGCAAGCTCACCACCGAGATCAAGATCCACCTGGCGGCCTACGAACAGCGCGAAGACGTCTGCGCCGTGGTGCACGCGCATCCGCCGTACGCGACGGCGTTCGCGGTGGCCCGCAAGTCCATGGACGAGACGCTCATGCCCGAGGCGTACATCGCGGTCGGCAAGGTGGTGCTGACGCCGTACGGGACGCCGTCGACCGAGGAGCTGGAGCAGAACATCCGTCCGGCGTGCAAGGAGCACGACTCCATCCTGCTCTCCAACCACGGTGCGATGACGCTGGGCCGCGACGTGATCGGCGCCTACCTCCGGATGGAAGCCCTGGAGCAGCTGGCCCGGATCTCCACCATCACGCAACAGATCGGCCCGGCCAGCACGCTCACGCCCGAGCAGCTGGCACGGCTCGAGGAGATCCGCAGCGTGTACGGGAGCGCGCACGAAGCCCGTCGAGCTGCTCGTGCCAGTACGGGAGCGCGCCGGCCAACCTCCCCTGCTACCGCTGCGGATGGGCCCCGGAGAGGGAAACCGGTACGGGCGAGCGGATCGAGCCACGACACACCGTGGTCCCCCGACCGGAGACGTACGCGGAGCCGGCGGTCCACTGGCCCGGCAATCCACCCGTCTGGGAGCAACCCGGCCGAGCGGCCACGACCCAGGAGGCGCAGGTGCGCGACCTTGCACGCCGCGCGCTTCGCGAGGTGCAAGACAGCCAGGAATGAGCCGGCGATCCTCGAAGCGGATCACGATGATGGCGGCGTTCGAAGGAGACCCTCCGTCACGTGGTGATCGGAGACGCGCATGTCGGAACGCGGCGAAGTTCTCATCGATGCCTACAATGTGATGTTCGCCCACCCGCGCATTGGGCCGCTCGTGCGGCGTGACCTGCAAGAAGCGCGTGAAGAGTTCCTCGCCCTCGTCAGTCGGAACCGTTCCCTGGACTCCACGCGGGTGGTGATCGTGTACGACGCACATCGCGATCCAGGAGTGATCGCCGAGACGGGACGCCAGGGCAGCGCCTACGCGCGCGGCATCCACGTGGTGTTTGCGCGCGAGACGGCCGACGTGTGGATCCAGCGGCGGATTCGCGAGCACAGCGACCCCGCACGGCTCACCATCGTCACCTCGGACCGCGAGATCCTCTCGACGGCGCGAGCCCATGGAGCCCAAAAGCTGAGCGTGGCCGAGTTCCTCGGGCTTCCCTCGCGGCGCCGCGCACGGGCCGAGCGCACGGCGCGGAGCGAGAAACCCGAGCACCTGAGCAAGCGCGAGATCGAAGCCTGGGAACGACTCTTCGAGAAACGCCGCGAAGAAGACTGAGCCGGTGGTGCAGCAGATTCCGCGCGCATCCCCGTGCGCCACCGAGGCGCCACCGCGGACCCGACCGCCTGCGGGGCGCGCCGCCCCGGCGAGCGCTCAGCGCTCGACCACGTGGTGCGGGACCGCATCGAGATCCCAGTCGACGACCAGGCCGACGCCGGTTCGATCCGCATGGGCTTCCGAGTACAGCGTCTCCACCAGATAGAAGGCCGGCTCGTAACTGGGTGCGCCTCCGACAGAGGTGATGAACTTCCCGTCCACGACGAGGCGTACGTCGTACCGGACATCGACCTCCGGGAACATCCCGGCCAGACGGTCGCGATCGCCGGGGAACGTGGTGGCCACCCGGCCATCCAGGGCACCGGTCGCGGCCAGGGGAAACGCTCCGTCGCACAGCGTGATGACGTAGGAGGCGTTCGCGACGGCCTCCTGCAGCCACTCGACGAGACGCGCGTTCCGGAGATCCGCGCCCATGCTGTTCTCGGAGCTGGGGATCACGAGAATGTCGATCGGCGGCGCCGTCTCGAAGGAGTGGTGCGCGCCGATCGTGATGCCCTCCGCAGACACGAAGGGTTCACCGGTCTCCGTGACGATGAAGCATCGAATGTAGTTCAACGAGTCCCTGTAGACGCTGTGCTGCAGCACGTCATAGGGCGCCATGAGCTCCGAGTTGTAGACGCCTGGCGTGCACACGAACCCGGCGTTCAGCACGCCTGCTGGTGATCCGCCGGCCAGCGAGGCCCGCGCAGGGGTCAGGAGCAGCGCGGCCTCGAGGATCGCCTGGAAGGCGGTTCCGGCGACTCTCATCGTGCACCCCTTCGTTGAGCCGGCACCCGAGACGACTCCAGGTTCCCGATCGCGAGTGAGAAGCGATGCACACCGGCGATCTCGAGCATCTCGCCCCGGACTCCGGGATCCGCTTCCACGATGCGGCGAGCCACCTGCGGACTCTCCGCCCTCACGATCAGGATGGCACCCGAGACCCCGGAGCCGTGCGGATCTTCACCGAACGGGCCACCCAGCACGATACGTCCCGCCTCGAAGAGCTTCACCATGTACGCCGCGTGCCGCTCGAAGCCCGGCTGCTCCCGTGCCGACCGGCCGGGAATGTACGCGGATCCCGGCCGCAGCTCGACCAGCTGGTACGCAATCGGGGCCGAACCGGTCGGGGATTCGCCCACCGCACCCGCTGAGTCGGCTGGTCCCGCGGTCGTCTTCGACGCGCGATGTTCCACGCCCGCCGCCGTCGCCGCAGACAAGGCCACCAGAATCAGAACGACGGCCAGTGAACGTCCAGGGCTGCTCATGGTTCATCTCCAGAGTTGAAGGTGGCCGGCGAACGCAGTCGATGGGACAGAGGTCGCCGAAGGTTCAGCCAGCGAGCTTGCGGATCTTCCCGCCCATCCTCAGCACCTTCCTCTGCACGCTCGCGGGCAGCTTGCCCATCTGCTCGTACCACGCGGTCAGCGTCTCCAGCAGCCCGAGAAGCTCTCGCATCCGCTTCTGCGCGTAGGCGGTCTCCGTGGAGGCCTTCCCGGCTTGCTCGGTGCAGTCGCGCAGGAGAGCGATCGTCGGATCGATTTCGCGGCGTTTTCGCTGCTCGAGAATCACCCGGAACATCTGCCAGACGTCCTGGATGGCCTCGAAGTAGTCGCGGCGGTCACCGAGCAGATGAACCACGCGGACGATGCCCCAGGCCCGCAGCTCGCGCAGGCTCGTGCTGACGTTCGAGCGCGCGACCGCGAGCGTGGTGGCGATCTGCTCCGCGTTGAGCGGTTCCGGCGACAGGTAGAGCAACGCGTGGATCTGCGCCATGGTGCGGTTGATCCCCCAGCGACTGCTCATCTCGCCCCAGTGCAGGACGAACTGCCGAGCGGTCGGGCTCAGAGGGTTCATGGCGTCTCCAGTTTCTGTTATGACAGAATGTACCGACATTACAGACCGAAGTCAAGGGCCCATCTGCACGCCCTCGGGACCACCCGACGACGCATGCCAGAGGCGCGCCTCTCGGTCCAGGGGACAGCGCAGCCAAACGACACCTCACGGCCCGCTGGCCGCCCCGGCCTCGAGATGCTCCCGGTGCGCGAGTGCGCCGCCTTGATGCGTCGGCCCGAATGCGGGTATCCTGCTAGGGCACGCTCCAAGACATCCGTGCGAAACAACCGTGCCACCGGAGCGATCATGCGCTCGCAACGCCTGCGCCTCCTGTTCGTGAACGGCGCCCTCGTGGTGCTGAGCTTCGCCGTGGCCGTGCTCCTCGGCGAACTGCTGGTACGCCGCGTCGCGCCGCAGAACCGCCCGCTCTCCGTGGCTCTCCGCCACCTCCATGTGCCCGACGCCGAGCTGGGCTACCTGATGGCTCCCCACTTCCGGCGCCGCGTGCGCACCCCGGTCTTCGAGGGCGACGTCCGCACCAACTCGCTGGGACTCCGGGATCACGAAATCGGCCCGCCGCGACCCGGCACGCTGCGTATCCTCGGCCTGGGCGACTCGTTCGCCTTCGGAGTGCACGCCGGTCCACTCGAGAACTGCTACCTGAAGAGGCTCGAGGCGCATCTCGCGCGCCGGCTGCTCGAGGGTCCGACGCGCGCATCCCGGTGGGATGGCGTCGAAATCGTCAACGCCGGAGTGGTCGGATACGGCACGCCGCAGGAGGTCGGCTTGCTGCAGCGCTTGGGCGACTCGCTGCAACCGGACGCCGTGCTGCTGTCGTTCTACCTGGGCAACGACTTCACCGACAACTCGGGCCGCACCCGCATGACGGTGGTGGACGGCTACCAGATGCTCGAGGCGTCGGCCGCGCCGTACCGAGCGCACTCGCGACCGCTCCACCGCCGCGCGCGCCTGCACCTGCACGCGCACTCGCAGCTCTACCTGCTCCTCAAGCAGCGCCTCCTGCATCCAACCCGTTCGTGGTTGGCGGGCTCTGCGAACCTCGCGTCCGCCGCGACCGACCGCAAGCCCCTCGACTACTACCGTTTCGATGCGGGCTTCGCCAACAGCATGCGGGTCGAGCTGACGCCTGACATGACCACGGCCATGCAGGAGACACGCCGCGCTCTCGACGAACTCCGCCACTGGTGCGAGACGCATGGGGCCGCGGCCCTGCTCGTGGCCATCCCTGCGGAGCAGCAGGTGGACGTGGCCGCGAAGGAACGCTGGCTTCGCAGCTTCGGACTCGAGGCGGAGGAGCTCGACTTCGGACTTCCCAACCGCAGGCTGGCGCGGCTCGCCGAGGAAGTGGGCCTGCCCCTCTACGATCTCACGCAGGAGTTCGCTGCACGCATCGCTGCCGGCGCGGAGCTCCACCTCACCGGCGACAACCACTGGAACAGCGCGGGCCACGCGGCAGCGGCCGAGCTTCTCGTCGAGCCGGTCCTCCAACGCCTGGTCACCCCCACGCCCCTGCTCGGCTCGCGCTAGCGCCACGACCGGGTGAACCTGGTCTTCGTCGCGAGGACGCTGTGCGACGGGCGGCCCGACACGCTCCGGGGTCCGGCGCTCAGACGGGGCGACCTTCTTCCATCCCTGCACGCGCAGCCGACGGCGGCGACCCACGCAAGAGCAGAACCGGATCGACCGGAGCGCGCCGCCCATGCCAGCTCGCGCTCGGGTATACTCCGGACGTGCGCAGACTCGCGACCCGACAGACGATCCGGACGCTCGCCATCTTCCTGGCGATCGCGGCGGCGTGCATCCTGCTCGTGCGCGCCCTGTCCAGGCCCTCGGTCCGCAATGATGGGATCGGTTACTACGCCCCTCTCGCCTCCATCGTCTTCGACGGCGACCTCGACCTGAGCAACGAGGTCAAGCACGCGCATCCTTTCATCCGCCGCTCGTACTTCTTGAAACCGGACGGAACGATCGTGGACCCGTACGCCATCGGCGCGGCCGTCCTCTGGGCGCCCGTGATCTACGTGTCCTATCTGCTGGATCCCGACCGCGCACCCCGCCAGCCTGGGACGTGGCGCAACGCCTCCAAGGGGTTCCAGGCCAGGCACGTGCGCGCACTCGCGCTCGCAACCGGGCTCGAGGCCGTTCTCGCCTGTGCCGTGCTGTTCTTCGGGATGCGCCGCTCGACCGGTCGGCTTGCGGCCGCGCTCGGCGCCGGTGGCGCCGCCCTCGGGACGCCGCTCGTGTACTACGCGCTCGCCGATCCCTCGTACGCGCACACGGCCTCCTTCCTGGCATGCTCGGCCTTGCTCGTGGCGGTGCTGGCCGATCGCCGCAAACGCCTGCCGCTGCCCCTCCTCGGAGCGCTGTGGGGGCTCGCGAGCCTGGTGCGCTGGCAGGATGCCGTGCTGGGGCTTCTGCTGGCACCACGCCTCCTCGAGGAGGTCACCCGGGTGCGAACCTCGGCCCGCCGGGCGATCGGCGGGCTGCTGCTGTTCTGCGCCGCCGCTGCCATCGTGTTTCTGCCCCAGATTCTCTTCTGGCAGAGGATCTATGGGCGGCCACTCGTGATGACCGTGGATCGGAGCTTCATGCAATGGGGCGGCCCGCAGATCCTGCCGTTTCTGTTCTCCACCTGGCATGGCGCCTTCATCTGGTCACCACTGCTTCTGGCGGGTTTCGTGGGGGTCGCCTTCGCGCCGCATCGGGGTCTTCGATGGTCGCTGCTGGGCGCCATGGCGCTGGAGATCTACATCTGCTCCGCCGCCGGCGATTGGTGGGGCAGCGGTGGATTCGCGGCGCGCCGACTTACCGCCGTCGCCCCCATCGCAGCGTACGGTCTCGCCGTGCTCGTCGCACGCGCGGCGAGCTCGTCGGGACGCAGGCGCTCTCTCGTGGCGACTGCCGTCGCCCTCGTGGCTCTCGGCGCCGGCTGGAACGTGCGGCTGGCTCAGTACAACCTCGCCGGGCTCCTGCCGTTCAATCCTGCGAATGTCGTCGAGTACCATCGGCACTATCCAAGGGGAGATCCCCACCGACAGCGATATGCTCTTTGGGACCACGTTCGTTTGGGACGTGAAGTCGTCGAAGCCGAACGCACGATGTGGAAGCGGCGCTCGCGGTGAGGGAAGCGCCCGCTCAGTAGCCGGCCGCGCCGCCCTGTGTGCGCGGGTCGCTGACGCCCCTGCGGATCCCCTCCGGCGTGATTTCGATGCACTGCGCGCTGCTCTTGCTGGGCCCGAGCACGCGCAGCTCGTGCCCCATCCGCTTCAGGCTCTCGTACGTGTCACCCTGGATAGCCCCCTCCTCGTAGCGGATCACATCGGGGAGCCATTGATGATGGTAGCGCTTCGCAGCGACCGCTTCGGCCAGGTCCATGTCGAACTCGCAGACGTTCAGGAGGATCTGCAGGATCGCCGTGATGATGCGCGGTCCACCGCGCGCTCCGAGAACCAGCCACGGGTCGCCGTCGCGCAGCACGAGCGTGGGCGACATGGACGACAGCATGCGCTTGCCGGGCGCCACCGCGTTGCTCCCGCCCCCCACCAATCCGAATTGATTGGGGTGGCCCGGCCGAGCGTCGAAATCGTCCATTTCGTTGTTGAGCAGAAAACCCGCGCCTTGCACCAGGACACCGCTCCCGAACCCGCTGTTCAGCGTCGTCGTCAGGGCGACGGCGTTGCCTTCGGGATCGACGATGGAGAAGTGGGTGGTGTTGTCGGACTCGCGCAGAACGCCGGCCCGTTGCGCCGATCCGGTGGAATCCTCCGGGGCCTCGGAGCCCGGCGCGGGTGCTTCCGGTTCCGGAGCATGTTGCGACTCCGAATCCCGCCCGGGCCGGGCGCCGCGGCCCGGCGCCGGCAGCGCACCGGGCTCGAACCGCCACACCTCACCGGCGCTCACGAAACGTGACGGCGTGGCGCGATCCACCGAGATGCTTCGACGCCGGGTCTCGATGTAGGCCGGAGAGAGAAGCCCCTGCACGGGCACACGCACGAAGCCTGGATCTCCCAGAAACGTGTTGCGGTCGGAGAAGGCACGCGCCATGACCTCCACCGTCAGGTGCACGTTGGTGGGCGACGAGGGCTCGTCGGTTTTCAGTTCGAACCGTTCGAGCAGCGCCAGCATCTGCAGGAGCGTGACGCCTCCGGAACTCGGAGGTGGAGCGCACAGGATTTCGACGTCCCGATAGCGCCCCCGGAGCGGTCGTCTCTCCACGGCGCGATAGGACAGCAGATCGTCGCGCGTGATCAAACCACCGCCACGTTCCATCTCGCCGACCAGGGCTTCCGCGATCTCCCCTTCGTAGAAGGCCAGCGGCCCCGAGGAGGCGAGCAGGCGCAGCGTCCGTGCGAGCTCCGGCTGCACGAGGGTGTCTCCAGCGGCGAGCGGCTCCCCGTCGGGAACGAACAGCTCGGCCGTGGCCGGGAACTGCTGCAGCTTCCGGCGCGACTTCTCGATGCCGCGCGCCAGCTCTTCGTTCACGACGAAGCCTGCCGCCGCGAAACGAATCGCCGGCTCGAGG
>JBHHXQ010000141.1:0-8699 GCA_046757105.1 Candidatus Krumholzibacteriia bacterium | reverse complement strand
CGCCTATCTGTACTCTTCTCAGCGAGTTACAGGTCTAGGCAGGCGGGAACTTCGGGCTAGAGGCTCGTCGCTCCGCGGGGTGAAACCGTTGAACCGGACCACGCCCGTCTTGTCGATGACCACCGACCACGGGGTGCCGCCGGTCCCGTACCGAAGCATGAAGACGCTCAGGGGGATCCCATCGACGTGTGCGTCGTACGCCACGGGGACTTCGATGCCGTGCCTGCGTGTATCCCGTGGGCCGCGTTCCGGCGTGTTCGCACCGTGGCCCTCGAACACCGTCTGCAGGTGGAAGAGAACGACGTCGTCGGCTCGGGCGAAACGATCCTCGAGACGTTTGTGAACGGGAAACCCCCGCCTGTGGCAGCCCGGTCACCAGCTCTGGAAGGCGTGGATGACCACCACCATGCCATCGGTGTTCGCGCGAGTCGGAGGCGAAGCACCCGCAGCGACGTGCGCCCAGGCGTAGGCCAGCCATTCCGGAGCCTCGAAGCCCGTTTGACCTTGCACCCTGGCGGGCAGGAAACCGCCCCGGTAGGACCTCTGGTGGATCACGCGGATCGTTTCCGAGCGGGTTCCGCCTTGCCGGCTGTACTCGACGTCGATGTCGGTGCCGGGCTCGACGCCATGGAGCGCGCGGTCGATGTCGGAAGGCTCCAGAAGCTCGGTGCCCGCGATGCGCAGCAGGATGTCGCCGGCTTCCAGACCGGCGGCGGCCGGTGATTCCGCGAGTGCGTGGATGATCTCGATGCCCCGGGCAGCCGGCGCGGTGACGACGCAGAGCAACACGGCGTTTCTCCGCCCCTGCTGCGCACGCGCCCCACTCGCGAGCAGCAGCAGCGCACCCGCCAAGACGCACGACCTGTGAACGGATCTCAGAACCTGCGCTCCTCCGACAGGTTGCCCCGGACGTCCTTCCGCGCCGCACCCGCTACCCGCAAAACACGGATGACGGAATCGTCATTCCCGGGCGCTCCGGCAGCCGAGCGCTGTCGAGTCCAGCCGTTACCAACGACCTCCCCCACCGCCTCCTTTCCTGCCTCCGCCTTCCCGGCGTGGACGCGCTTCGTTGACGTGCAAGTTCCGCCCCCCCACCTCATGCCCGTCGAGTGCGCTGATTGCCGCGTTGGCATCGCTGTCTTCCATCTCGACGAATCCGAACCCCCGCGGCCGGCCCGTGTCGCGATCCTCGACCAGGGCGACCGAGTGGACCGTCCCGTGTTTCTCGAACAGCTCCCGGATTTCTGCTTCCGTGACGTCGAACGGCAGGTTGCCAACGTAGATCTTCTTGGCCATCTGAGTACTCTCCTCGCTCGCCTCGAAGGCGAGCCGACTTGCCGATGGAGCAAGGCTCCGATGAATCCACTCGAGGCTTTCCACGAACTCGAAGTACTGGCTGCCGAAGAACGACGGGAACGGGACGGCGGAGAACCTCCGCGGCGCCGGACTCGTCTCACCTGCATGCCGGTGCACTTCCGGAGCGCACAGCATAGCACGAGGATCCGGCTCGCGCGCGCGGAAAACCGGCCCGATTCCACGCACGCCGCAGCGAGGAGATCGGCGCTCACGGTGTCTCGCGAACGAATCCGGTACTCACTCGGGGGGGTGTTCGAGACCAGATCGGTGTGGCCGGGACGCTCCGGGATACGAACGTTCGACGTCAGCGGGATCGACCGGGAGTGCCTGGCCGTCGAGCTCGTCCGGGATCGGGATGCCGGCCAGACGAGCCAGCGTCGGTGCGAAGTCCACCGTGCGCGCGACCGCCCGTGACGGCCCGGGGGCGACTCCTGCGCCCATGAAGATCAGCGGCACGTGGCGGTCGTAGAAGTACGGAGAGCCGTGAACCGCTCGAGCGTTGTCCGGAATGGTGGACTCCTCGAGCCGGACCTCCACGCCGAACACCCCCGGAGAAACGCCGAGCGTCCGGGACGAAAGCGGGAAGGCGAGCGCACGCTCCGGATGGTACGAGTTCCGGTACAGGGCCACGTAGGGTTCCGCCGCAGTCGTGGCAGCCAGCTCCTCGTGTGTCATGGCGTCCGCGACCCAGTCGAGAGCTTCGAGTCTTCGGGCCACGAGAACCGCAGTCTCGGGCGACGGATCCGTGTCCGGAACCAGATCCTGGATCTCCCCCAGAAGAGCGTCGATCTCGTCGCGTGAGACGCGGGCTGCGGCGCGCCCCTGCGCCCGCAGATACTCGGGAATCGTGGAGACTCCATGATCCCCGGAGAACCCGACGACATACCGGTCCTCCCCGACGCTGTCCTCCAGATATGCGAAGAAGTCACCGAGAGCCCGATCCAACCTCAGGAGAGTGTCCAGCTGCTCCAGGCTCCAGGGGCCGAACTGATGCCCCACGACATCCACCTGTGACAGCCCGAGAGCGAGCAGGTCGACCGATGCGTCCTGACCGAGCGACAACGAGCGCACTGCCTCCTCGGCCAGCGCCAGGATGGCCTGGTCGAGCATGGGCGTCCTGCACCACCAGCGACAATGTGTTTCGGGATTCCCGCCCTGCCGCGCGGACACGCGATCGGCGAAACGGTGCGGGAAGCAGCTGCGGTCCCGGAAGCCTTCGTAGCTCGCCGAATCCGGACGCGCCATCGCGCGCGCCGCTGCCGGGACGCTGTTCGTCCAGACCGAGTCGGCGAAGAACCGCGGCAGCGCCGCGGCGTGGAAGCGTTCCAACCACTCCGGGTACGCGGCCCGATACCACGAAGAAGTGACGAAGCGCGCGGCCGCGCTCGAGAACCAGTACACGTGACCGCGAGCGCGTCCCGCCAGCAGCGTGGCCGACGTGCTCTTGCCCCCGATGGAAACGACCTGCGCGCGCGGGTGTGCGTCGACGACCCAGTTGGCCAGGCTGCTCGCCAGCATCTTGTGGGGGGAGATGCCTCGGAGCGACGGCTCCCCGAGGATGTGCACCGTCGAGTCCGCGACGCTCGCAACCCGCACGGGTTCACCGTGCACGCGCTCGTACCAGCGGTTGTCGACGATCCCGTGCCGTGCGGGAACGACTCCGGTCGCCAGAGTGGCATGACCGGGCGCCGTGTTCGTGATCGCGTGATCGTGCACGGCGCGTGTGAAACACCGCCCGTCGTCCAGAAGGCGGCGCAGGCCACCCGTGAACAGGGAATCGTACCGGGTCAGCAGATCGGCCCGCAGCTGATCCACCGAGATGACGACGAGGAGCCTGGGCTCTTCGCGTGAGGCGCTGTCCGCACAGGAGCAGAGGAAGAACAGGAACGCCACCAGCGGAAACGCTCGCGCCCTCCTGCACGCGCCAGGCATGTTCTCCACCTCTCCGATGGTGCTGGCCACCCGTGAAGGCGATGGGGCCGGCTTGCGGGGGCCGGGAGGCCGCCGAACCCTCTCGATCCGGCCGCAGTCGGCCTCTGTCGCCCCGGGAATCGGAGGAACCATAGCACGAGGTCTCAACGCACATCGCCCGAAGAGTCGAACTTTTCGACCTCGAGCTCCGGATGCGAGCCGGACAGGCCGACGCGGTACCAGATGAACGGAAACAAGGGGTTCGGGAGCCAGTAGAGCCAGCCGAGGTTCTTGACGCGCTTCCCATCCGGGAGGCTCAAGTCCATCCACACATACAGGAACTTGTAGGGGCACAAACCGGGAACGAAGTTGGGTTTGAATCCGTCGGTTCGCAGGTACTTCCTGCCGATGTAGAAGTTACCTTCGAACGGCGTGATGCCCCAGCCGATCGGGCCTTGCGCGAGAAGCGTGCCACTCGGTGTGTGTGTGATGCGGACGCTCTTCTTCGCCATGACACTCCTCGAGACCCAGCGGCACCGGCCGCCGCGGGGTGCAGCGGGCATGCGCCGAGCGCTCGCCGGCGGCGGAACGGATCGTCTGGAAGCGACACCCCCCGCACGGGGTTCCGATACGGGGGCGTCTTCCAGGAGCGCATCGACGGCGATTCCGCCTGGGTCAACGCACTGCCCCGGGCTCAGCTGTCCGAGCCCAGCATCTCCACATCGAGACCCGCTTCCAGCGCCCGGTCGATACGCTCGCTCACCTCGCCCAGGTGCGCGCGGGTGTAGGCATCCAGGCCCGCACCCGAACCCATGGCACGCGAGACGTGTTTCCTGAGCTCGCGCAGCTGCATGCGTGCCACGGATCGCGCGTCCGCGGGCATGCGGCTCGGCGGGTTGGCCAGGATCTCGGTCATGCGATCGACGTACAGGCGCTGGAGGTTCCGGCGCATGCTCGGCACGTTGCGCGCCTGCCCGCTCCACACCTCGCTCCAGATGGAGCTCGTGAGCCCATCCATCAGCTCCGGCATGGTGAGCACGTTCCGCGCTCCGAACTTCGCCTCGCTGTCCGCGATGCGCGCGAAGCGGATCGGATCCGTCACCCGGTCGAGGAGCACGCGCTGCACGCTGAGAACGATCTCGTGCAGCGGGTAATCCACGCGCCCCATGATCGTGTTGCTCTGGCCCCAGTGGCTCCAGCGGTTGGGCCCCAGCTGTGCCAGAACGGCGCGCGGCACCTCGAACGACTTCTCGCCGAAGCCGTTCGCGAGCAGATGCTCCAGGGCTTCCTGTTGCTTCGCCTTGGGCACCCCGACGAAGGGCGCACGTGCATCCGGATCGCCCACGTGGTCGCGGTTCACGTACTGCCCGCCGATGTACTTCACGGCGGGCACCAGCGACTGCGCATACGTGATCATGAGCGTCAGCAGTGAGTTGGTGAGCTCGTAGTGCGGGCGATCGTCGAGGAGGACCTGCTCGGGCAACCTGCGCCAGAGCTCCTTGACGAGCTGGCAGCGCTCCTTGCTCCACGCCAGCGGATCCTCACCGAGATCCCACACGTTGACCGTGGGATCGAGGGCACTCGAACCCCGCGCGTCCTCGTCGGTGCCGTAGGCATGCCCGGCCTGGGCGACCCGGCGCGCCAGCTCGCGCGCCGTCTCGGGCTCCGGCGCGTAGCCGTACGCGATGGCCCAACGGTCGTACGTCCCGACCGTCGGCGTGTAGTAGTGGCCGTTGGGTTTTCCGTTCGGTGCGATGTTCGGGGCCGGATACTCCATCACCGAGTTCACGACCCCGTTCTCGCCGGTCCACAGGCGATCGTGGAGCTTCCCGATGGGCGTGTCGATCGAGCCCCGGAAGTTGTGACGCAGGCCGAGCGTGTGCCCCACCTCGTGCATGGTCACGAACTTCAGGAACTCGCCGACGAACTCGACGGGCACCGGATCTTCGGGTGCGATTTCCCCGCGCGCGATCAGATCCGTGCGAACGAGCGCCATCTGCATCGCCAGCTGCTCGCCAAAGCCCGCGTGCTCGAAACCGAACCCCGGGGTGCCCGTTGCGACATCGAACATCCGTTCGACGGCCAGGGCCGGATCCACCAGGTCGCGCCACGTGGCCCGGGCCCGCAGGACGAGCGAGGCATCGAACAGGACGTCGGCGTCGAGGACCTCGCCCGTGCGCGGATCGACCACCGACGGACCGATGGCACCGTAGCTCGGCGCGTCCGTGGCGACCCACCGGATCGTCGGGTACCGGATGTCCTCGGCATCGGCTTCCTTCGGGAGAAGATCGGCCTGGATGGCGTTCTTGAAGCCGGCGGTCTCGAAGGCGAGATTCCACTCCTCGACGCCGGCCTTCACGTACGGACGGAACTCGGCCGGGATGTTCCGGTCCAGGTAGAAGACGATGGGCTTCTTGGGCGAATGCAGGTCGCCGCGTTTCTTGCCCCGCTCCAGGCGCCACCTGCGCACGTAGCGCTGGAAGAAGGTCTTCTCCTCCCGCGAGTAGTCCTTGTGGGCGGTCAGGAAGTAGCCCACGCGATCGTCGCCCAGCCGCGGCTCCATCGGACGCTCGGGCAGCCCCGTCATGACGCAGAAGATGGAAAGCGGCAGGTAGCGCGAGTCGGGGACCGAGTCGAAGTGCACGGGGTCCCCGGGCTTGAACGTCAGCTTGGAGCGAATGTTCACGTTCCTCGGGAAGACCTTCACCGACTCCAGGTAGCTGCGTCCCGGATCGAGCTGTGCACGTCCGGGCCGGCCCGGGCTGTTGGAGACGGTGAACCGCACGACCTCTCCGACGCCGGAGATGTCCGACGTGAACCACTTGTAGACGTCGATCAGAACGGCCTTGTCCTTCTCGCGAATCGTCTGGATCTCCGCCGACTCGATCACGGAGGAGCCAAAGGCGAAGTCGACGGTGCCTTCGTCGCGCGAATCCGTGGCCTTGAAGCGATGTGGCTTCTGCACCAGATAGATGTGATTGCCGTGACGCTCGAAGCTCACCAGGAGACCTTCCCAGTTGAGCATCGTCCCACCGATCAGCCATCCCCTGCCGATGCCCTCGGCGATCTCGAAGCTCATGAGGAAGTCTTCGCCCAGGCGGTCCTCGGGGATGGCCAGGAGAACCTGCCCGGGCTTCTGGTAGAAATCGAAGAAGCCTTCGAGGTGCTCGGTGTCGTCCGTCACCTCGTCGAAGTCCTTGAGCGGTCCTTTCTTCTCCTCTTCTTGCTCCGCCGCCCCCTCCGCAGTCTTCGCCTCTTCTTTCTTGGCTCTCTTGCTCTTGCCAGCCACAGCGACTCCAGGACTGAGGAGGGCAAGAGCCAGGATGAAGACCAGCAAGCGCTTCACCGTCGGGTACCTCCAGGTTGTCGGCGAGGAATACGACGCGCGTCGGGTTCGCAGGTCGGCCGCGACGGCCATCCTACTACACTCCGGGGAGCGGGGGGGCGGGTGCCACGCTGCCGCACGGCCCGGCGGCCGCCTCTGCGCGGCACGCCGCCCGGAGCCGGCGGGCCCCGGCGCCGCAGCACCTTCCTTCAGCGCCGGGCCCCGAACTGCCTGCCGACCGTGAAGAATACGGTGTCGTCCCCGTCTTCGTTGCACCCGTATCCCAGATAGACGGGGCCGAGCAGGGTGCTCGCACCCACCGCAACCGTCCAGGTGCCGACGAGGTCCTCGAGGCGGGCCTCGTCCACCGACCGCCACATGTTGCCGGCCTCGAGCCAGGCCGCCAGGTAGAGCCGCGTGCCCACGGGGTCGAAACCGCTGAGCACAGGACGGTACCCGCCGAGGCGCGCGACACTGAACACCTGTCCACGCAACCCCTCCGCCGGCAGGCCGGCGACCGAGGTCGGTCCGCCCAGCAGGAACTCGTCGTACGCCGGGATCTGGCGCCCCAGATTGCTGCCGGCCTCGAGCGCGATGAACGCGGTGTTCCGGCCCCAGGACAGGAACTGGGTCCAACCCGCCGAGAGCTTGTCGTACGACTCGCCGGCCCCCAGGGATCTGCGGGACTGGAAGATCTCGACGTCTCCTGCTCCACCGCGCGTCGGGAAGTCGGGATCGTCGATCCAATCGGCCTCGAAACGGGCTCGCCAGCCGCCCTCCCGGGTGTCGAACTCCAGGAGGTCCGCGCTACCGGTTTCGACGCGCGACCGCACATATCCGGTCGTCAGGCCGACCCGCAGCTCGCCGAGCTTCGCCACCTGGACCCCCGCGTCGAGCCGCAGCCGCGCCCGCCGGATGCGGTACTCCGCAATGCGCTCGCCCGCCGCGAAGACGTCCCGGAGATCGCTTCGATACGAGAGCGCCGCCGCCACGAACAATCGGCGCGAGAGCTCGAGCGGCTGATACCACTCGGACGCCGCGTCGAGGGTACCCCCGGCCCGGAGGTCGTTGCGCCACTCCGCACCCAGCCGGTTCATCGCCACGCGGGTGAGGCGAACCACCACGTCGAACTCGGCCTTCTCCTCCAGTTCGCCCGCGAAGTCGACGCCGATGTGGATCAGGTTCGGGGCGTAGTTCTTCTCGTTCAGCAAGACCCGGAGCACGGTCGCGTCGTTCCCGCCCACGATCTCGAAATCGACCGACTCGAAGACCCCGAGATCGTAGAGAGCGCTCAGGTCGCGCCGCAAACGGTCGAGGTCCAGCTGCGTGCCGGGACGTGCCGCCAGCTGCGCCTCGATCAGCCGCGGGTTCATGCGGGTCCGGTTGACGATCTCCAGGGAGTCGATGCGCGCCTTCGCGTCCGGAACGTGGCGGTGTCGTTCCATGAACTCACGGTACTGCTCTTCGGGAACGGCGAAGCGGACGAGGTGCGGCGATGCGTTGCGCGCCGCCCTCTCGCCGATGCGGATGGCCTCGGCGGCTCGGTCGAAGTCGATCATGCTCAACTCCCCCAGCTCGGGGCTGACCACGGCATCGGCGAGCAGCAGCTGCTCCTGGACGTTCGAGTGCACGAGCAGCGTGGTCAGCTGGAAGGACAGGCCGAGCAGGGTGCCGAGTTCCTGCGGGCTGCGGTCGGCAAGACTCTCGCCGACGTCCACCGCAATGGCGACGTCGGCGCCCATCGCCTGGACGACGTCCACCGGAACGTTGCGCACCATGCCACCGTCGAGGAGCAGCCGCCCATCGACCTCCACCGGCGGGAACATCCCGGGGACCGACATGCTGGCGCGCAGCGCCCGCTGCAGGCTGCCCGAAGAGAGCACGACCATCTCTCCCGTCCGGATGTCCGTCGCGACGGCTCGGAACGGGATCGGCAAGGCATCGAAACCGCCTGCGCCCGCCGTGTGCAGTGCCGGCACGTCGAAGGCGAACGCGAGCTTCTGTCCGGCGACGAGGCTGCGCGGAAACGCCAGCTTGCCGTTCCGGATGCCGAACTCGAAATCGAGAAGATCGCTGCGGTCGTCCTGCTTGCGGCGGAACGATCTGT
>JBHHXQ010000140.1:0-8716 GCA_046757105.1 Candidatus Krumholzibacteriia bacterium | reverse complement strand
TTCGACGGCATCCCGCTCGACGAGGTGTCGACGTCGATGACCATCAACTCGACGGCGTCGATCCTTCTGGCGCTGTACCTGGTCGTCGCCCGCCGGCGCGGCGTTCCATGGCCGCGGCTGCGCGGCACGGTGCAGAACGACATCCTGAAGGAGTACGTCGCACGCGGCACCTACATCTTTCCACCGCAGCCGTCGATGCGCATCATCACCGACATGTTCGCCTTCTGCGCGCGCCAGGTGCCGGGCTGGAACCCGATCAGCATTTCCGGCTACCACATCCGCGAGGCGGGATCGACGGCGGCGCAGGAGATCGCTTTCACGCTGGCCGACGGCATCGCGTACGTGCAGGCGGCGCTGGATGCGGGTCTCGACGTGGATCGCTTCGCGGGACGCCTCAGCTTCTTCTTCAACGCACACAACGATCTGCTCGAAGAGGTCGCCAAGTTCCGCGCCGCCCGGCGGTTGTGGGCGCGAATCATGCGCGAGCGCTTCGCGGCCAAGCAGCCCGCCTCCTGGGCCCTGCGCTTCCACGCCCAGACCTCGGGCGTTTCACTGACCGCGCAGCAGCCGGAGAACAACGTCGTGCGGGTCGCCGTGCAGGCGTTGGCGGCGGTTCTGGGCGGTGCACAGAGCCTGCACACGAATGCAATGGACGAGGCTCTGGCGCTGCCCACCGCGGACGCGGCGCGCGTGGCGCTGCGCACGCAGCAGATCCTGGCCCACGAATCGGGCGTCGTGAACACCGTCGACCCGCTGGGCGGTTCGTACGCCATCGAGAGCCTCACCGATCAGCTCGACCGCGAGGCCTCGCGGCTGATCGCGTACATCGACGAGCTGGACGGTATGGTGGCCGCCGTCGAGAAGGGCTACGTGCAGCAGGAGATCCAGGAGTCGGCGTACAGGCTGCAACGCGCCATCGAAGCGGGGCGGAGTGTCGTCGTCGGCATCAACCGCTTCCGCGAGGAGGAACGCGCGAAGATCCCGCTGCACCGCGTCGATCCGCAGCTCGAGCGCGAGCAGGTCGAGCGCCTGCAGGCCTTCCGCGCCCGCCGATCGGACGGCGACGTGCGCGCGTCGTTGGCCGCCCTGAGAGCGGCGGCCGAGTCCACCGACAACCTCATGCCACCCATCATCGAGGCGGTCGATCGCGGCGTCACGCTGGGCGAGATCAGCGACCTCATGCGCGAGGTCTTCGGAGAGCATCGGGAAAGCGGCCTGGTCTGACCGCGAGGCCGCCGGGGCGTCGCGCCAGCAGGCTGTGACGCCATGCGGAGTCTGCGGCCGGACGCGAGCTGGCGCCGCACGGGGGTCGATCCCGCCGGCGAGCTGCGACCACGTCGGGGCGCCGGCACACCGGGAGCTGTGACTTGACGAGCGCGGAGCGCCAGCGGCCCATCCGGGTCCTCATCGCCAAGCCGGGGCTGGACGGGCACGACCGCGGCGCCAAGTTCGTCGCTCGTGCGTTCAAGGAGGCCGGGATGGAGGTCATCTACACCGGCATCCGGCAGACACCCGAGTCCATCGCCAACGCGGTCGTCCAGGAGGACGTCGACGTCCTGGGGTTGTCGATCCTCTCGGGTGCGCACCGCGAGCTGTTCCCCGAGATCATGCAGCGCCTGCGTGAGCAGGGCGCCGACGACGTCGTCGTTTTCGCCGGCGGCGTCATTCCCGACGAGGACATTCCGTTCTGCAAGCAGCTCGGGATCCGCGAGGTGTTCACGCCCGGCTCGCCGGTCGAGGACGCCATCCGTTCCGTGCGCGAGAGCGTCCACAAGTGAGCTTCCGCGCCGGCCGCTCGAGTGCGGGGCCGGGGCGCGCCGTTCGACACGCAGAGGACGGGATCGACCAGCCGGAGGAGTGCGCGTGAGCAGGCAGCCCGGGGGGCGAGAGGACGAAGTGCGGGGTGACCACCCCATGCCGGCGGTCGGGGTCGAAGTGCTCGCACACGCGGTCGATCTGCCGCCACTCGCGGTCATGACCGGTGGGGCATCCGGATACGATCTACGCGCCGCCACCGCAGGGGACGTCGTCGTCGAGCCCGGGCGCCTTCTCATGGTGCCGACGGGGCTGCGGCTCGAGATTCCGGCAGGTTTCGAGGCCCAGGTGCGGCCGCGCAGTGGCCTCGCCGCGCGCCACCACGTCGGTGTCCTCAACAGCCCCGGCACGATCGACAGCGACTACCGCGGCGAGGTGCAGGTGCTTCTCTTCAACTTCGGGGCCGAGCCGTTCCGCATCGCGCGTGGCCAGCGCATCGCGCAGCTCGTCTTCGCGCGTGTCTACCACCCGCGTCTCGAAGCACGCCGGCTCTCCGAGAGCGGCCGCGCCGACGGCGGCTTCGGCCACACCGGGAGCGGCTGACGTGCACCCGGCTCTCGTCGCGGTGGCGGGCGCGGCCGGCGGCGCCTGTGCGGTGGCGGCAAGCTTCGTGGCCTGGCGGCGCGCGCTCGGACATCCTCCCGTGGGTTTGCCTGCTGTTCTCGCGTACCACAAGGTGGGGACGCCCGAGCTCGGCGGCACCTGGTGCACGCGCCGGCAGTTCACCGCGCATCTGGATGCCCTGCGCGGGGCCGGCTTTGCGTCCATCGACACCACGACGTTCGAGGAGCGTGTCACGGCGCTCCGAGCGCCAGGTCCTCCGGGCGCACCGCGTGAGATGCGACCCGAGGTCCTCGTCACCTTCGACGACGCTTACGAGAGCTTCGCGGTGCACGCGTGGCCCGAGCTGCGGGGGCGCGGCATTCCGGTGCTGCTCTTCGTGGTGAGTGGCTTCGTGGGACGCCGCGCCAGCTGGGATCTGCCGTTCCCGGGACGTCGGGTCGTCCACCTCGACTGGGTGGCCCTGCGCGATCTGACCCGGGAGGGAGTCGCGATCGGCTCGCACACGCAGACGCACCGCGACCTGCGCGGATCGACCCGTGCGCATCTGATGCGCGAGCTCGCAGACTCGCGTCGGCGGCTCGAGGACGGGCTCGGGGTCGAGGTGCGCGCCGTCTCGTACCCCTTCGGGCGCTGCGACGCCGGCGTCCGCGCGGCCGTGGCCGCGGCCGGATACCGCCTCGGCTTCTCGATGTGTCCCCCCGGACCCAACTGGCGCGTCGACCCGCTGGCGCTCCGGCGCTGGGGCGTCTACATCACGGACACGCCCTGGAGCGTTCTCGACAAGGTCGATCCCGGCCGGCCCGCCTTCTGGATGCAGGACCTGCTCACGCGCTCCATCAATGCGGTCGCCGCCGTCTCGGCAGCCTCGAGCCGCTTCTCCGGCGCTAGAGGGCGGGGTAGCCGAGGGTGAAGCGGAGTCTGTAGTAGATGCGCGTGAGAACGGCCAGGAGGGCGATGCACGCGATGAAGGGGGGCACGTAGGTGCTGGCAGCCAGGGCGAACAGCGCGGTGCTCCCCACGCACACGGTGCGGTTGTGGACGTTCTCGGGCCGCAGAGCCGCAGCCACGCTGAGCAGGGCCACGACGGCGCAAGCGGCGAGCAGAACGCCGGACTGCGAGAGCGCGGCCGCAGCCGCCGCGCCGACGCCGAAGAACGCCGCGGCCGCCCGCGTGCGTTGCGGCCCGAGCGCGACGCCCGAGGTGCGCTTGGACGTCCTGCGGTCGCCCTGGAGATCGAGGAGCGTCGTGTGCAGGAAGACCGTCCCCACGGCGAGCATGCAGGCGATCACCCGCGAGGCCCCGGGTCCCTCGAGGGCGTGCTCGCCGGCGCCGAGAACGAACGCCAGGGCGCCGTACCCCGTGGCGTTGGCCAGGAAGTCGAGACCCGGTCGGGCCGCCAGCCGCACGGGCGGCACACTGTAGGCGAGCCCCAGAGCCGCGGCGGCCGTGAGCAGCAGCGGCGACTCCCCGCGCGCGAAGGCCCATCCGATCCCCACTGCCAGGGCACCTGCCGCCACGCCCAGATACAGCCGGCGCGTGAACACGCCCCGTTGCAGGAAGAGCCCCTTGCCGTTGAGGCGGTCGCTCTCGAAGTCGACGACCTGGTTCACGAGGTACACGGCGCACAGGAGCACGGAGAGCACGGCGAAACGCTCACCCGGGAACGGGACGCCTCCAGCACCCGCTCGCGCCGCGCCGTGTCCCAGGATGAAGAAGCTCCACGCCGGGACCAGAACCAGAGGGCGCAACGCGAAGAAGAAATCGACGAGCCACATGCGACCAGCATAGGAGAGCCGAGCTGGAATGTCATGAACGCTCGCGCCGGTCGTCGCCCCCCCGGGTCTCGGCGAGGACCAGACGGTAGGCGTCGCCGTTCCAGCTCCGGACGTAGCGCGCGATCTTGGCGCGCTTCACCACACGGGGGGTGGTGAGATCGGCGCGCGTCAGCTCGTCCAGGGACGCCGGGTAGCCGCCGTGCAGGGCCCGGTAGACCTCGAGGAGGTGTCGCACACGGCCGCGGGCGGCTTCCGTGGCGATCTCCGCCGCAGCCGCCTGCGCTTGCTCGTCCGGGAGACGGGGTGCGAAGACCGCTGCACCGCCCACGCAGACGAAGCTCGCCCACACCGCCAGCATCCAGGCGACTGCCGCCGGCGGCCGGTGCGCCCGCCGCTCCCAGGCCGGTGTGGGCTCGGCCGCGAGCCTGGCGTTTGCGTCAACCGGTTGCCGAAAGTGTGGCTCGGGCTTCTCGAGGATGCGGACGATGTCCGCCTCCACGGCACTGGCGACGAACTCGTAGACGTCGTATTCCGGCATGCGCGCCCGGGCGACCAGCTCGCCCAGGCGCATGGGTGTCGTGAGCTGGGCCAGCAGGCCGTTCGCACGCGCGTCCATCCACGTGGGGAGCGCGTCCACCGCGTCCAGAAGGACCTGCGGTCCGGGCAACCTCTCGACCAGGCGCGGCCACTCGTCGGCGCGCCGGGCCGCCTCCATCAGCAACCCCTCCACCTGCCGCGCGATCGTGTGACGCAGTCCCTGCAGCGCCTGTTCGCCGCTGACGAAGCGGTACGTTCCCTCGTCCCACGAGAAGGTGCGGTACACGAGATCCTGGGCCAGATCGTCGATCGCCGTGCGCAGCTCGTCCTCCGTCAGCAGGTGCTTTTCGAGGACCGCCTCGGCGAGATCGTTCTTCGTGCTCTCGAGCTCAGTGCGCAGGTGCAGGGCCTGCGACGCTTCCAGGAATCCGGTGCGGCGCAGGTAGTCCAGAAGCGGGTCCGCGGCCAGGTGGCGCCGGTCACGACAGGACACCAGAACGCCCTGATGGAAGTAGAAGGTGAGAAGCATCTCGTGGCTGTGCACCCGCAGCAAGCCGGTCTTCTGCTGGCTCGCGACCAGTTGCAGGATCTCTGCGAGTCTGAAGTCGCGAAGCGTCCCCTGCATCGCTAGGCTCCCACCATCAGGGGGGCGCCGCGCCCGGGACGCCGTCGCGCCCGTCTCAACTTCAGGAGACCGGGAAGGTAGGCCAGCCCGAAGACGACGGCGGCCAGCCGGAGAGCGTCCACGTCCACTGTGGCGTACCACGGCAGGGCAGGCTGCTCGGCCGCGCGCACCACGGCGATCACGGCGAGCACGGCGCCCCAGGCGACGAGAGCCGCGAACGCGGCGGCGCGGGGTGCGCCGCAGACGAGATCCGCAGCGCCCGGGAACAGCGGTGCCAGCCAGCCGCCGCCACGATCCGCCGTGTACGGAGGCTTGGGGTTCGGGCGGCCGCGTGCTCCACTCGCCCCGCTCGGGGAGCGCCTGCTGTGCCGCGGGGGCGGCACGTCACACAAGGGGCACACGAGGAGCAGCGAGTCCTCGCGCGCGGCCGCGCAGTGCGTGCAGCAGACCCGCTCGCACTCCTCGCACTCGAAGGCCAGCGAGCGCCGTCGCAGGCGCGAGGCCAGAAGCGCAGCGATCACCAGCAGGATCCAGGGAGACGCGCGCAACGGCAGCAGCCGCCACGCCTCGCCCCGCCAGGTTTGCATCAAGTGGTCCACGTGCGCCGGCTGTGCACCTGCCTCCTCGCCTGCCAGTTCGAGCAGCGCCGCGGCCGGGAGCGGCATGTCGAGAACGGGCACGCTGTCGACTCGCCACGCCTCGCGGCGTCCCGTGATGCGGTCGATGTCGAGTGACGAAGCTGCCCGCAGCTCCAGGTCGGAGTCCTCGTAGTGCAGCAGGCGGATGTAGGTCTGGGCCAGGTTCGCATGCGGCAGCGGGCTGGTGGCGGCGAACGTCTGCGCGGCCCGATAACCTGCCGCGGCACGCTCGTAGTCGCCGACCTGGAAGAACAGGTTCGCGAGGTTCAAGTACGCCGCGCCCCAGGTGGAGTCGGCACGCAGGCTGGCGACGAAGTGCGCACCTGCTGTTTCGAGATCGCCGTTGCGGCGCGCCTGCAGGCCGAGCACGAGGTCACGCTCGCGGCCGGGCGGCAGGCCCTGCTTGATCTGCCGCGCCAAGCGCGGATCCCAGCGGCCCTCGTTGGCGCATGCGATCCGGGCCGTCTGGCTTGCAGGGTGGAGAAGCACGGCGTACGGCCGCAGCCTCGGCAGGAGCATCTCGAAGACGCCGAGCGCGACGCACAGGAGGGCAAGCGTCTGGCGCTCGCGGCGCTGGAGGAAGGGCGTGACGATCAGGAGTCCGACGAGCACGCCGATCGGAGGCGAGAGCAGAGAGGCGCCCAGAGCCACGGACGTGGCCAGCAGGATCATGGCGCCGGCGCTCTGGCGCCGTGCACCGGCGACGTGTCGGACGAAGGGCAGTACCCGGAGCGCCAGCAGGACCACGAGCGTCCCGAGCGTGGCGAGCAGGAGTGCGTGCGCCCCACGCTGCAGGTGCCGCAGCCAGCGTGCTCGCTGGGTCGCGTCGGCGCAGACGGCGCGGTACGCATCGCCGAGCGCGACGCAGGCGCCCGGGAAGTCGCCGGTCTGGAGCAGGAGGAGGGCGCGCTCGAGGTGCGGCTCTGCCAGGTTCGGGTCCGCCAAGGATGCCTGCTCGAGGAGTTGCAGACGGCGGGGCGGTGGAGCGTGCCGCGCGGTGATCCGCAGCGCCTCGGCGAGGACCTCGGAACGCTGGGCTCCGCGCGCGCGCTCCTCCTGGTAGTAGGTGCGAAGGTGAGGTGTGGGCGGGTGCAGCTCTGCGGCGGGTGCCGGCGACGCACCCAGGAAGAGGCAAAGCAGGAGGAGGGATCTCCGCAAGGACGTCATCCCCACATTTCCGCGTGGAAGATCTTCCGCTTCCCCGCATCCATGGATTGCGCTGGTCGGGAAAGTCACCCAAAAGCGGCAAGGACTGTGCCCGCTTGCAATTGCACTGGACCGCCGCTAGTCTGGGCTCTCGCTCGCGTCAGGACGGGCAGCGGGATTGCCCGTCGCATTGGAGTTCGCATGCAGAAGACCTACGTGTCCGAGATCGGGCAGTGCGTCGGGAGGACGGCGCTCCTGGAGGGTTGGGTCTACAACGCCCGCCGCGGAGGCAAGCTGTTCTTCCTGCTCCTGCGCGACGGGACGGGGATCATCCAGTGCGTCGCCGTGAAGCCCGAGGTCGGTGCCGAGCGCTTCGCTGAGCTGCAGGAGCTCACCCAGGAGTCTTCCATACGCATCTGGGGTCCGGTGCGCGAGGACAAGCGCGCTCCGGGGGGCTACGAGATGGGCATCGAGGGGTTCGAGGTGGTGCAGGTTGCCGAGGAGTACCCCATCACTCCCAAGGAGCACGGCAGCTCTTTCCTGCTCGACAATCGCCATCTGTGGCTGCGCAGCAAGAAGCAGTATGCGATTCTCAAGGTGCGAGCCCGGACGCAGAAAGCCATCCGCGATTTCCTCGACTCGCGCGGCTTCACGCTCCTCGACACGCCAATCTTCACGCCCAACGCCTGCGAGGGCACGACGACGCTCTTCGAGACCGAGTACTTCGGCGACAAGGCCTACCTGACGCAGAGCGGGCAGCTGTACAACGAGGCGACGGCCGCCGCCTTCGGCAAGGTGTACACGTTCGGGCCGACCTTCCGGGCCGAGAAGTCGAAGACGCGCCGCCACCTCACCGAGTTCTGGATGGTGGAACCCGAGGTGGCGTGGGCGCGTCTCGACGACATCATGCAGCTCTGCGAGGACTTCCTGCTCGACGTGATCGCGCAGGTTCTGGAGGACTGCCGGGATCTGCTCGTCGACTACTTGGAGAGGGACGTCTCGAAGCTCGAGGCGGTCAGGCCGCCGTTCCCGCGCCTGCACTACGACGAAGCCGTCGAGTACCTGAACGAGAAGGGAACCGCGTTCGAGTGGGGCGGCGACTTCGGGGCGCCGGACGAGACCTTGATCTCAGACCAGTACGACAGCCCGGTCATGGTGCACCACTTCCCGGCCGACATCAAAGCGTTCTACATGGAGCTGGACCCGGACGACCCGAAGTACTCGCTGTCCGTGGACGTGCTGGCACCCGAGGGCTACGGCGAGATCATCGGCGGCGGTGAGCGCAGCGCCAACCTCGAGTTCCTGCGCGAGCAGATCCGCAAGCACGAGCTTCCGGAGTCGATGTTCCAGTGGTATCTCGACCTGCGGCGCTACGGGGCCTTTCCGCATTCGGGCTTCGGCCTCGGGCTCGAGCGCACCGTCTCCTGGCTCTGCGGCATCCACCACCTGCGTGAAGCCATCCCCTTCCCGCGCACGATCCAACGCCTCGTCCCCTGAACGGTCTTTGCCGGACGCGCGCCCCGAACGCGTCTCGGCGTGAAGGACCGGTCGGGGCGAACGCTCCCTGCGCGCGCATCCAGCGCGCTGCGGTCGCTCGGCGCTCGCCCTGCACGCGC